>JALUZI010000235.1 GCA_027012045.1 Desulfurococcales archaeon | reverse complement strand
ACCTCTATCCACGAGATAACTATAGACACCCCGAGATACTATAGAACAGGTAAATACAGGTGCACCATCACTAAACAACCGAAGAGGATCCCTGGTGGACACGTCATCGTTGAAGCGAAATGTGGGGATACTCCTGTCGACATAGCGTTTTACAGGGAATCCTACCCGTTGAACACCATAGCACTCCATCTAACACCCGGAGACAAGGTAAGTGTGGTGGGACCAGTAAAACAACGCTCGTTCTCCAATAAACCGACTATAACCACTGAAGTCCTCTATATAGAAGAACTTGAGTCTATCTACGAGACAGTCAACCCGAGATGCCCGAAATGTGGGAGTAGGATGAAATCGAAAGGAACAGGGAAAGGCTTCGAATGCCCTAAATGCGGATACCACACGCGGTCAACTGGGAAGATTGGGATACCTGTAATGAGGAGAATAGTGCCTGGAAGATATACTCCTACTCCTATGCATCTAGCACATCTTGTCCGCCCTAACTTCCTGAAAACTCCTGTTCTCAGCGAGTTCCCTGTGAAGCTGGCTGATGGTTTCTGCGGCGGGTTACTGGTTAACTCCCCGGTTAACGACCCCTCGGCTTCCAATGGAACCCACTTTTAAGAGTATCCCATAGACCCCTTGGCTTCCAATGGAAATGCTTTGTTGGGAATATTATTGAATGTAGAGTACTTTGTTATTCTTTTGTATTATGATCAATAATTATCTTGTTTCTCTCTATGAACGTATTTTCGGTGGTCTGATAAGTTCTGATATGTTTGCAGGAGAACCATAGGGGTCTCGGGATTATCATTATTACATGTAATCACACGTATAAGTTCATGGATTAACGCTATCTGGGACCCCTTTATTTCCTATGGAGCCCACATGGCTTTGTGTCTGCTATGATACGTCATGAGATAATGTTCATAAATCAGTTCCAAATACTAGTTTAACTGGCGGTACAGTCTTGTATGTTGAAATAGTATTCCATGGGAGAGGAGGCCAGGGCGGTGTAACCGCCGCTAATATCCTAGCAGGGGCCGCTGTCCGCGAGGGCAAGTGGTCCCAGTCCTTCCCGCATTTCGGTGCAGAGAGGCGTGGAGCTCCAGTCAGGGCTTACGCGAGAATAAGCGACAAGCCCATCCTGAGGCATAGCCAGATAAAGACTGCTGATATAGCCGTTGTATTGGACCACGAGCTGTTCGACTTGGTTGATATACCTGGCAGTGTGAAGGATAATGGTGTCATAGTAGTGAATGCTCCGAGAGATTTCAGTGTTGACTTAAAGGAGGGTCAATCACTGTTCTGTGTTAACGCTATGGAAATAGCCAGGGAGCTGAAGTTGTTCGTGGCGGGTTGGCCTGTGGTAAACACTAGTATGCTAGGAGCTCTAGTCAAGGCTTCACCAGTCGTTTCACTTGACAGTATACTAGCCGAGATTAAGTCTTACTGGCCTGGGAAGCCGGGAGAGCTTAACGCTGAGGCTGCCAAGAGAGCTTACGAGAACACGGTCAGGTGCATATGAATATATGTTACGTGGTTTTATCCTTGTTCCCATACTATTTACTCTGGTTTAAGAGAGGGGGTTTGGCTTGAGTAATGTAAACGTAGAGGAGCCCAAGTCCCTGTTCATCGCCCCGGTCTCAAAGCCTGCTCCAGGCTCTGTAGGTAAGACTGGGACGTGGCGCCACGAGAAGCCGGTTATTAACGAGGAGAAGTGTGTTAAGTGCTTGTTGTGCTGGCTGTACTGCCCGGAGGATACTATTCTACGTAGGGAGGACGACATGGTTTACGTGGATTACGACTACTGTAAAGGCTGCGGTATATGTGCAAAGGTATGTCCTGTTAATGCTATTGACATGGTTCCAGAGGGGTGACGATGGGATGGTGGTTAAGACTTTAACTGGTAACAAGGCTGTCGCCCATGCTGTTAAGGCCGCTAGGGTCAAAGTTGTCGCAGCTTATCCTATAACGCCGCAGACAACGATCGTAGAGACTCTCGCGGACATGATCGAGCATGGTGAGATGAATGCTAAGATGATTCGAGTCGAGAGCGAGCATTCCGCGCTAGCCGCTACACTAGGCGCAGCGGCCGCTGGAGCCAGGAGCTTTACAGCAACATCCAGCCATGGATTACTCCTTATGCACGAGGTTGTCTGGTGGACGGCGGGAGCCAGGATACCTGTAGTCATGAGTGTCGTGACGAGAGCTATCGGTCCCCCGTGGAACATTCACGTGGACCATAACGATATATGGGATCAGAGGGACTCCGGGTGGATAATCAGCATAGCAGAGAACAACCAGGAGGTCTTCGACCTAACGCTACAGGCGTTCAGGATCTCCGAGGATCCCCGCGTGTATCTGCCTATGATTGTTGGTTTGGATGGTTTCATATTGTCCCATACAGTAGCCCCGGTGGACATACCGGACCAGGAGAAGATAGACCAGTGGCTCCCGCCTCGCCGCCAACCGTACGTCATAACGCCGGAGTCAGGAGTCGTAATGGGTAACCTTGCCGCGGACGAGGACTACTATATGATGAGGTACTCGATCCAGACGGCTATGGTTGAGGCTAAGAAGGTTATAAGCGAGGTTGACGATGAATACGGAGAAGTGTTCGGTAGGAAGTATGGAGGATTAGTAGAGTGCTTCCACTGTGACGGTTCCAAGTATAATATTGTCATAGCGGGTTCATGGTCTGGCGACGCTAAGGAAGCTGTACTTAAACTGAGGGATGAGGGATACAGTGTAGGCGTTTTGAGGGTTAGATATTTCCGCCCGTGGCCCGACGAGGAAATAAGGAGGCTACTCTCGACATCCAAGGGAGTATTGTTTATCGATAGAAGCATTAGCTTCGGCGGGAAAGGCCATCTCCTCACCGAGGCAATGACGAATCTGGCAGAGTCAACTAACCTACCTGCGGTTAGAGGAGTAATCGCAGGACTCGGCGGGGTAGACGTTGGAGCAGACGAGTTCTACGAGCTTACTAAAAGCTTCATAGACGAAGTAGAGGAGAACGGCCCGTTCTACGACCCGCTCTACTGGCATATCCCACAGGTCTACAGGGGGAAGTACCCTGAGAGACTCCCCGGCTACGGGAAATTCAGTTATGAAAGGAGGTGATCCATATGCCGGTCAAACTACGTGATTTCCCCAGAACACACTTCAACATGCCCGGCAACGCGGCTTGCCCCGGTTGCCCCGAGACTATGGGTCTGAGATATGTTAAAATGGCACTTGGAGACAAGGCTGTACTCGTTATCCCAGCAGGCTGTAGCAGTGTCATACAAGGCATATCCCCAAAGTCAGGCATTAACTTCCCAATACTCAACATAGTATTCGCAGCAGCAGCCTCGGCAGCAGCCGGTATGAAAGCAGGCTTCGAGATGCTCGGCCGTGATGATGTCCAGGTTGTTGTATGGGCTGGAGACGGCGGCACAGCTGACATAGGTCTACAAGCCATGAGCGGGGCAGCTGAGAGGGGAGACGACATAATCTACATCTGCGTCGACAACGAAGCCTACATGAACACAGGAATACAGAGAAGCGGAGCCACACCCTACGGTGCATGGACCACAACCACTTGGACTGGTAAGAAGGAGCATAAGAAGAACGTGCCTTTCATTATGATCGCGCATGACGTACCTTACGTTGCCACTGCTAGCGTGGGGTACCCCCAGGACTTCATTGAGAAGCTACGTAAAGCCGCTACAGTTAAGGGGTTCAAGTACATACATCTACATGCCCCATGCCCTGTGGGCTGGAGGTTCGACCCCGGCCTAACACCTGAAATAGCCCAGCTTGCTGTTAAAACGGGGATGTGGCCGCTCTTCGAGTATCATAACGGGAAGCTTAAGATAAGCAGTTTCAGCAGGCTATACCGTGTAAAGGAGAAGAGGGTTCCGCTTAAGGAGTACCTTAAGCTCCAGGGCAGGTTCAGGCATCTCAAGGATTCCGATGTGAAGATTCTAGAGGAATATATTGATCGTCTATGGGCCTGGCTGGATCTGTTGGAGAAAGCTCCTAACCCTAGCGGAACGGCGAGAGACCTTCTCGGCAAGTAACAGGTAAAGCATTCTTTTTTGAATCATGTAATTCTCCTCTTTCGAGTGTCCCCAGGTGCATAGTGGTGGGAGAGAAGGGTAAAAAAGAGGCCGCAACTCTAGTTGTCAAAGAATTCGAGGAAGTTTTATCTGATGCTAGAATAATCGGAGTGGGTACCGGTTCCACTGTTTCTATTATAGTGGATTTGCTCGTTAGTCAGGGAATGCTGGATGATAAGATAGTGGTACCTAGCAGTATTGACACTGCAATGAAGCTGTCTTCTAAAGGCATAGCTGTGACCGACCCCATGACTGTCGAGACTATAGATGCTTATATAGACGGGGCAGACGAGGTTGACCCTTATGGTAACATGGTGAAGGGTAGGGGTGCCGCTTTACTGGGAGAGAAGATGCTCGCGTACAAGTCCCGTGTCAACATATTTGTCGTGGACGAGTCTAAAATTGTGGATAAACTAGGTTCTATGAAGCCTGTTCCCATAGAGGTTCATAGATGGATGCTTCGAACTGTGGAGAAGGTAGTTAGAGACATGGGTTATGACTATAGTTTCAGGAGCGGCGGCAAGGACGGGCCTGTTATAAGTGATTTCTGCGGTGTAATAATGGATTTGTATACTGGCCCTATAAGCGATCCGTACGGCTTAGAGGATCGCTTGAGAAGTATACCCGGGTTGGTTGAGACAGGTTTATTCCTAGGCTATGCGGACTATGTTGTTGTGGGCTGGGATAAAGGTGGAGGAGAAGTCAGAAAACACTCAAGGTCTCGTGGAGCAGGTTACAATATCTAGGATGAGGAGATCCCTGAGCCAGCTAGACGAGAATGACAGGGCTAAACTGGGGGAAGCTCTAGCAGGCAGGAGATTCGTGAGGATACTGGATGAACCCCCTATATTCGTTTACCTAGGGCAAGACGAAGATTATGTACTGATAAAAGACACTTTTTGCTCGTGCAACGGGTTCTTCATACAAGTATTGGGGGAGGGAAGGAAGAGTCATTGTAGTCATCTGGCGGCACTCCATAATATCGGGAATAACTACATAGATCTATCAGGCCGGCTTGGGCTAGAAGAAGTGTTCACCGTGTTACTGGAGGTTCTATACAATAATAGATCCAAAACCGTTAGAAGAATGGTTTACGGAACCGAAGAGCCTGAACGATCCGCGTAGATATATGTCCCCGCATCCCCCGTAATAGCCTCCTCCAGGTTCTCTAGAGACCCTATTACCGCCCACTTACCCGTTCTCTTAACAAACTCTATGCAGGCACGAACTTTGGGACCCATGCTTCCCGGCGGGAACAATCCTTCCTCGTAGAGCTTCTCTAACTCATCAACGCTTATCCGCCTTATTATACGTTGCTTACTCGTACCATAATCCAAGTATACTCCCTCAACATCCGTGGCTATTACTAGGCCATCGGCAGAAATGTTTTGAGCCAGTATAGAAGACGCTAGATCCTTGTCGATAACCGCCTCTACTCCTCTGAGAATACCGTTCTCCTCAACTACTGGAACCCCTCCTCCACCACTAGCTATCACTATATACTCTTCCTCCAGCAAACGCGTTATCGCCTCTCTCTCAATGTTCCTAATAGGGGTCGGGCTAGGAACCACTCTCCTGTAACCTCCTCTAGGATCCGGCTTCATAATCCACCCTTTCTCTTTACTCAGCATTTCAGCTTCTTCCCTCGAGTAGTATCCTCCTATGAACTTCGTGGGGTTACTGAAAGCAGGGTCATCCTTATCCACAAGCACCTGGTTTACAATGGATACTACCTTCCTATCCACGCCACGGCTCTCAAGCTCATTACCTATCGATTGCATCAGCATATACCCGAGCCATCCCTGGGTCATGGCGGTCGCTATATCCATTGTTAGAGGAGGATACCTGTCTTTCAGGGATTCCATCCATTCCATTATCATTCCAACTTGAGGGCCGTTGCCGTGTGTTACGACGATCCTGTATCCTTTCATGTAGATGTCTACTATTTGTTTGGCCGCTAGCATCACGTTTTTCCACTGGTGATCCACGGTTTTCGGCTGGCCTTTCCTTAGGAAAGCGTTTCCCCCGAGTGCTATTACGAGCGTCTTAGCCAAGAATAACGCACCTAGGAGTGAAATGTTTATGTGCCCGGAATAATTAATCCGGGCGAGTGTTCACATTGGTATTTACTTAAAAAACAGTGTTACTCATGTGGGCCGATTGTAGAGTAGTTTAAACAGTACCACTTGGTAGACCAGGCCTGACACCACCCCTATGTACCAGCTGAGCGGGCTGGGGAACACGAGGAACCCTACAGACTGGAGTTCCCCTCTCAGCCAGCTATACACGTATGAAGTGGCAATTGCTAGTACTAGTGACGTGATTCCTGCCCAGTTAACTCCCTCCAGCCACCTGATCCCAGTATTAGAGTAGAGCTCTCTTTCAGTGTACTTCATCTTCCTTATTATATAGTAGTCCGCCAGCATTATTCCAGCTATAGGCCCGAGTATAACACCATAGTTAGCTGAGAAACTGGTGACGTAGTTCACGTAGTCCTGGCCTTTGTCCACTGCCCACCAGGGAGCTATTATGAAGCCTATCACTCCGGCGATAAGGGCTGCTTTCTTTATTGAGAGTTTGAAGGACGCTGTTAGTATGTCTATTATTGGAGGTATGTTCGCTGTTACATCGGTCGAGAATGGAGCGAGGAACGCGAAGAGCTCTCCTAGAACCAGCGCTATTGCCCCCGGTGCTGCCACCATTACAATGTCTTGAGGAGTCACTATGCCCTGCCCGTAAAGGGCCTGGGTGTAAAGCACTAGGTAGTATCCTAGCAGTGTACCGAAGACTTGGGCGAGGACTATTCCGATTATCGGTCCTCCTACAAGTCCTCCCCAAAGTGTTGTCTTGTTTTTCCGGAGACCTCTGGATAAGTCGGATATGTTCAACGCTACAGTAGCCCACCAGTTGGTTTGCACGGCGACATAGGTTATGAAAGCCGCACTGCCTAGTCCTACACCAGCAGGTAGTGTTATGTTGATGTTTTTCCCGTGTAAGAACAGGAGTAGCCAGAGGAAGTACAGTAGTAGCAGTGGCCCTCCATAGTTAGCGACGTAGCCTATTCCCTTGAGGCCCTTCGACGTTACTA
The DNA here is from genome assembly GCA_027012045.1 of Desulfurococcales archaeon. GTDB lineage: Archaea > Thermoproteota > Thermoprotei_A > Sulfolobales > Acidilobaceae > Tiamatella. Next base: position 40,552 of record JALUZI010000235.1, on the reverse strand, counting down.
TAATGGCTAGGGCTATGTATGCTATTAGGGCTATTACGACATACTTGTAGGCCTCTCCAACAACGGTAGTTCTATCAATTCCTAAGGCCCATAATGCTATCATTGTTATGGCCAACGAGCCTCCGTAGGCCTCGACCCCGAGCCAGCCAGCTCCAACTATCCCCCTGAGAAGCACTGGCAGGTGGATCCCTCTCTTACCGAAGGAAGGCCTTAGCTGTACTGGGAATGGTATACCATACTTCCATCCAGGATAACCATTCAGGATCATTACGATTGTCGCTGCTATGTTACCTATTAACGCCCCTACAGCTGCCTCTAGAGGCGTCAGGTTCAGGCTTCTAGCTATGGGTCCTAGGAAGAACATTGGTATGCACGTGTTCATCGAGAACATCATGAACCAGAATGTCAGTGTTCCATAAGGCCTTTCGTTTTCAGGAATGGGTTTGAGCTCGGGATGCTCGTTCTCCGCCCAGTTTGAGCCGGATCCCATAATACCCTTCGCAAGGAAGAGTTACTAGGGATTATTTAAATCTACTCCCAGTTAAAATGTTCTGTTATAAGGTTAACTATCCAGTAATCTAAATATAACTATACATGAGAATTATAACTGTAATCTCCCCGCAACACCTATAAAACTATTATTAAAGAAAAGGTTACACGGGTGCCATACAGAAGGATGAACCCGTTACAGGACTATCAGGCTCTATCACTAATAGCATTCACCTTCCTGGTCATACTACTAGCCTACACAATAATCAACTTCAGAGAGTCCAATAGAATACTCAGCCGGTACAGTCACGTAATAAGAGAAACAATGAACAATCCAACAGTCAAAGAGTTCATCGAATCACATAGAAACGTTAAAGTACAAATAGAAGAAACGCATCCTGTCATCAAAGTATACTGGGTCACTAGGACAAGATACCCCTATGTAATAGCTGAATACGACGAGGAGACAAGAACAGTTACTCGAGTCCAATTAATCGACTCGAACGAAGAGTCCAGCCAGAAAAGTAGCGATTAACACGCGGGTTCTATGGAGCCATATAATTAGGATTTAGATTTGGTGGGCCCGCGGGGACTTGAACCCCGGACCTCCGCCTGTCCTAGACGTCCAAGGCGCTGGTTCATTGTGGCCTTGGACCCCATGTAAGGGCGGCGTCCTAACCAGGCTAGACGACGGGCCCACCCAGTCTTGGGTTGTGTTATGGTGCGGGGGGTGGGCTTTGAACCCACGCAGGCCTACGCCATCGGGTCCTCAGCCCGACCCCTTTGACCAGGCTCGGGCACCCCCGCTCGTCCTTGAATCCCTTTATTTAACCTGCTGGGTTTTTATTGATTGCCTACAACTTCTCATATCCTTTTACTCCTAGTTTCTTCCTTCTTAGAACTCTATATGTGGGGATGATATTCTTTGGTTTATTGGCCTCGGCAGCCTTTATTCTTCTCACAGCAGTGTTCCTAGGGGATTCTTTGATTAAGCTAGGATTCTCCTTAGCTATTTCCTCTATTTCTTCTAGTATTCTAGCATACTCCTCTATGTTTTCGAGTGTCTCGCTTTCAGTGAACTCTATCATCAGTGCCTCCTTTACAATCAGGGGGAAGTATATGGTTGGAGCGTAGAACCCGTTGTCCAGTAAGTATTTAGCAACGTCATCCGCTGTTATCCCATATTTCTCTTTTAGTGGCTCTGCGCTGATTACAACCTCGTGTTTCCGAGGAGCCCTCGGGTCGTAGGGTATGCTGTATCCCCCGGATTTCTCGATGAGTTTTATGAAGTAATTCGTGTTTAACGTGCTGGTTATGGCGACTTTTCTAAGGCCCTCTCCTCCTAGAGACTTAATATAAGCGTATGCCTTGACGTCTACAGGTATGTTTCCATAGAACGAGTGAAGCCTACCTATACACTTGGAGCAAGTGAAGTCCATGTAGTAGCCTTTTTCATCTTTTCTAACAATAGGTCTGGGGAGGTAATCGGTCATTTCGCCTTTAGCGCATACGGCCCCGCCTCCAGGACCTCCTCCTCCGTGAGGTGTCGAGAAGGTTTTATGCAGGTTTATGTGGACTATATCGAAACCCATATCTCCAGGCCTAGCGATTCCCAGTATGCCGTTTAGATTGGCACCATCATAGTACAATTTGCCTCCAGCACTGTGTATGATGTTCGCTATTTCAAGTATGTCTCTCTCGAACAAGCCGAGTGTATTCGGGTTCGTCAACATTATACCTGCTGTTCTATCACCTACAACGCTCTTTAACGCATCCAAATCCACAGTTCCATTATTATTGGATGGTATTGTAATTACCTTGAAACCAGCCATGCGGGCGCTCGCAGGGTTTGTTCCGTGAGCAGAGTCGGGGATAATCATCTCGTCACGGTTCTCTCCGCCTGTTTCCCTGTGGTATTTCTTTATCATAAGTGCTCCAGCAAGTTCTCCCGAGGCGCCCGCTGGTATAGACAAGGAGCAGGCGTCCATTCCAGTTATGTATGCAAGCATTTGCTGTAGATCGTACATTATCTCCAGTATTCCCTGAACATCCTCCATGGGCTGTAGGGGGTGAAGCATTGTGACTCTTTCAGAGCTAGCTAGGTCTTCGTTGATTTTAGGGTTGTATTTCATCGTACAGCTGCCGAGCGGCACCGGGCCTAAATCGACCCCGTACGACATTTGGCTAAGCCTGGTATAGTGCCTCGCGACCTCTACCTCGGACACCTCAGGGAGTTCCAGTTTGCTTTTCCTTTTAACTGTTTCAGGGAGGTCTGTATCCATTTCCTTTAAATCATCGGTTATTAAGATGCCTGTTTTACCCTTCGATGAATACTCATATATCAACTGCTCCCTCCAAACTGCCTGTCTCCACTCCACGTCAAGCCACCTCCTCCAATCTCTCCACGAGTTCTTCAATGCTTTTCTTGGAATGCACTTCGCTCACACAGAACAATGCCTTGTCCTTCATATCTGCCCAGTATCTAGACAAGTCTAACCCGGGTAGGAACCCTTTCTCCAACAGTTCCTTCTCCACGGTCATATAGGATTTATGGAAGTGGACAGGGGTTCTCCCGAAATAATAGCCTTCACCGGGTACATCAGCACTGTCAAGCTTCGATAGGAGCATCCTAAGATAAGCCGTCTTCTTCAGTATAGACTCTCCCAGCTCGATGAACCCGTTCCTGCCGAGTAACGCCATGAAAACCGCGGCTCCTATGGTAGTTAGGGCTTCATTTGTAGTTATATTACTCGTTGCACGCTCCCTCCTTATATGCTGCTCCCTCGTCTGAAGTATCATGAGGTATGCTGGGTTCCCATCTAAATCCTCTCCTAAACCTATTATCCTGCCAGGCATTTGTCTAACAAGCTTTGAATCCCATTTAGCCGCGATTATTCCAAGGCCGTATCCACCGTAGTTAAGGCCGAGTCCTAGGGACCTGCCTTCACCCACCGCTATATCTGAGCCGTATTCTCCCGGTGGCTTTATTATTCCAAGAGACAGTGGGTCCACCAGGCTTACGACGAGAGCGTCATGGTTGTGTGTAATGTCAACCAAGCTTTCCAGATTCTCCCTCAGCCTTCCTGTAAAAGTGGGGTTGTCAACTACAACAGCAGCGACATCTCCATTCTCAAGCTCCTCTTTTAAACGCTCCTCCTCTAGATTTCTAACATAAGTCGCTTTTCCTCCTATGCCGTATAGGTAGGTTTCAACTACCGCTCTATACGAGGGATCTATGTACTCGTCCATGATAACTCTATACTTTTTCTTGACGCGGAAACTCATTAGAATGGACTCGGCGAGGGCTGTGGCTCCATCGTAGTGTGACGCGTTAACGACATCCATGTCAAACAGGTCTGCCACCATGCTCTGGTACTCGAAGAAAGCCTGAAGCAGGCCCTGAGATATTTCAGGCTGGTACGGCGTATAAGCCGTGTAGAACTCCGATCGGCCCATAATGTGTCTAACCAGAGCTGGAGTTATGTGCGGGCACGGAGGCCGGAATATTCTATTCGGAGGATAAATCTTATTTTTATGGAGCTTTGACTCAACGAGTTCTTTAACCTCCCACTCGGCCAGGGGCTTACCCAGGGGATATACTGCCTGTTCATCTAGAATTATCTGCTCTGGAATATCGTTGAATAGTTCTAACGGATCCTTTATCCCCAACTTTTCAAGCATCCTCTTTACCGTTTCCGGGGAAGAGTTAGGCATCCAAGGATGTGCTTTCAAAGCTTATGGCACACCTCCGACTCGTGATCCAGGATAAAAGCACCACCATTGAATATTATAGGAGTATATCTAGTGTAAATACCTTAGTATCCACAGAACGAGGACTCTGTTCATATCGCTCTTTAACATTTATATTACCTACCTACCTAATTGTCTAGTCGGATCCAACCAATTTGTATAGGTGAATCGTTTTGGTAGACTTCGAGTTCTCAGAAGACGAGATTAGGTTCCGTGATAGCGTACGCGAGTTCGCGAAGCGCTACATAGAGCCTAAATGGGTTGAAATAGACGAGAAAGGCCGTATACCTATGGATCTTATAAAGCGAATAGCCGATCAGGGGTTATTCGCTATACCTGTACCCGAAGAGTACGGCGGCATGGGCGGTACAATGGTTATGACCGCCCTCGCAGTGGAAGAAATAGCTTATCATGACCCGGCTGTCGCTGTAGCAGTTTATACCCTCCTAAACAACGGTTGGCCCCTTGCACTGGCATTATTCGGCCAAGAAGAGGCTAAGATGGAGGTTCTACCAAAGGTAGCATCGGGAGACGCCTTCTTCGGCATAGCCTCCACAGAGCCTCAGGGAGGAAGCGATGTGGCTGGAAACAAAACGGTCGCCAAGAAAGTAGGTGATAAATGGGTCATAAACGGCGAGAAAGCCTTCATAAGCGGTATAAGGGAAATACAAGAGCTCCCCGAGGGAGGAGGCTTCTTCCTCGTCGCTAAAACCGAGAAGCCTGGATGGAGCCATAAGAGGATCACGGACTTCGTTGTTCTACCCAAGTGGAACGGAAAGATCAGAGAGGAATGGAAGCCCACCGTATACGAGGAAATAGGGAGGCATGGCCTATCAACAGGAGGCTTCACACTAGAGAACTTCGAGGTAGATGACAAGTATAGGATAGGGGAAGTCAACAAAGGATTCTACCTAGTACTACAAGGCTTCAATATTGCTAGAATACTGGTTGCCGCAGCTACAGTGGGAAGTGCCCGCTGGGCCCTTGATAGGGCGAAAGAATGGCTCAGAACAAGGAAGCTATTCCAAGGCAGGCCCATAGCCAGCTTCGAGGGGGTAAGCTTCAGATACGCAGAACTATACACCATGGTTGAAGCGGCCAGATACTTTGTGTACAAAGCCGCTTGGATGGCGGACAACATATACCTATCGAAGAGCCCGAGGTTCAAACCACAAGACCTGAACCTACCTGTCGCCATGGCTAAAATGCTAGGTCCAACAGTAACAACAGAAGTCTATACTGAAGTGCTGAAATGGTTCGGTGCGTACGGTTATACCAAAGAATGCAACGCTCACAGGGGCTGGCTAGGCACATTCTCTTACACGATAGGCGCTGAGGGAGCCCAGAACATAATGAAGTACATTATAGCGAGAGACACACTGGGAAGCGACGCAGTAAGAAATGTGTGGGCCAAGGAAGAGGAGTAACCGCATCCTCTTTCTTTTTAACTTCTAAGATAAACAGGTAACGCCCTATAGTAAACCACTAGAGGTGTTATGAAGTGAGGGTATTAGTAGCAGTTAAACTGACATACGATATCAACCAATTGAAATTCGAGAAGGACGGCACACCTCTTCTAGACGCGTGTCCTAGAGTTATGGGTGAAGCAGACAAGTGCGCATTGGAAGAAGCCGTGAAATTGAAGGATGCTGGTAAAGCCGAGGAGGTAACTGTACTAACGATAGGGTCTTCCAAGGAGCACCAGCGAATTCTAAAGGATGCCTATGCAATGGGTGCAACTAAAGCAGTTATGGTTAAAGTAGACGACCCTGACAGTCTTTCTGCACTCAGTGTTGCCAGAATAATCTCTTCATACGCAGAGAAAACAGGTCCCTATGACCTTATACTTCTGGGATCAGGGGCTGGCGACACGCATTCCTCCGTGGTGGGACCTATGGTGGCTTCGTTGCTTGGCGTTCCACTTCTAGCTAACGCTGATAGGGTCAGTGTTGAAAATGGCAGTGTGACCATAGTTTCGACATTGGAAGACGGCCAGTATAAGTTCACAAGTAAAATGCCTGCCGTGGTTACTGTTACCAGCGAGGCTAACGAGCCTAGAATACCTACAATAAGAGACATACTTAGATCTAAGAAGAAGCCGATAGATGAAACTACTCCAGAAGAACTAGGAGCACATGTCTCCAAGATTAACATTGAATCAATAATTAAGTATGAAGTACCCCGTAAGCGCGTCAAAATAGATGCAACAGACAATGTGGAGGAAGCTGTAGAAAAGCTGATTAAAGCACTAGAAGAGGAGGGGGTGATATAACCATGGCTCCGGTAATAGTTTACTCAGAGGAAGAGTCATGGGGCAAGCAACTTTTAACTGCAGCAAAAGGGCTTGGAGACCCCGTTCTCTTCACGTTTAACAGGAATGTCGCCGAAAAGCTTTCAGGTATGTATACTAGGACATATTATGTTAAGACAGATTCCTTCGACCCGGTAGCTATTTCCGGGGCTCTCAGAGACGTTGTAAACAAGGAATCTGCTACAATTCTATTGTTCCCGTGTACAAATAAAGGAAGAATGATTGCAGGGTTAACCTCAGGGGCTTTAGGGTTTGAAGCGATCACGGATGCAGTGTCTGTAGTGAAGACCGGAGAAGGCTTGGAGGTAGAGAAGCTAACATTCGGCGGTAACGCGATGGCTAAAGTTAAGGCGGGGGATAAGGCGTCCGTGTGCATAGTAAGTGGATCCTACAAGGAAACAGAAGAGGCAGGGTCTACTGGAGAGCTAGTTGAGATCGAAGCCAAGGCTGGGAGTGTAGAAGTAGAATATAGCCCCCGTAAAATGGAGGGCGTCGATCCTACAAAGGCAGATGTAGTAGTCGGCGCCGGCAGAGGCGTCAAAAAGAAGGAAGACCTGGAAATGATAAAGGAGCTGGCGTCGCTCCTAGGAGGGGCGTGGAGCGTCACAAGACCATTAGCCGCGGACTACGGCTGGGCTGATAGTTGGATAGGAATATCAGGCCTAGTAATAAGCCCTAAGCTCTACATAGCGATAGGAATATCCGGGCAGCCTCACCACACTATGGGTGTTAGGGGGGCCAAGATCATTGTTGCAATCAACAATGATGAGTCAGCACCTATATTCGAAGAGGCAGACTACGGGGTCATAGGTGATCTATACAAAGTGGTGCCTGTTCTTATCAAGAAACTCAAGGAAAGGAAGCAACAGTAATTTTTCTAAGTTTCATCATTCAACACAATACCGCTTTCGGGAGGATAGTATTGTCCGAGAAGTTTGATGTAGTGGTTGTGGGAGGCGGACCCGCCGGTTTAAGTACAGCCTATTTTCTTGCAGAGAAGGGATTCGAACCCGTTGTCATAGAGAGGGGGCCTGAACCCGGGTCCAAAAACGTTTTCGGCGGCAGGATATACTCTTATGTGCTCGACAAGTATTTCCCCGGGTGGAGGAAGGAGGCACCTATTGAAAGGTGGGTTAGAAAAGAACGAATGAGTATAACGTGTGAAAGCGACAGCGTTACACTAGACTACGTGAAACACAAACCGCTCAAAGAAGACGAGTACGATAGTTTCACAGCTTTCCTGAGCAAGTTCACAGGATGGCTGTCCGAGAAAGCCGAAGAAAAAGGTGCAATGGTACTTCCAGGCAGCAGAGTAGAAGATATAGTGTTAAACGATCAGGGATACGCCTCGGGTGTTGTGGCCGACGGAGAGAAAATAGAAGCCGATTATATAGTCATAGCTGAAGGTGTAAACACCCTGTTAAGCGAGAAACTAGGCATTAGAAGTAAGCCAAGACTAGAAACTACAGCGCTGGGAGTAAAGGAAGTCATAAGGCTCGGTAAGGAAGAAATAAATAAGAGATTCGGCTTGGAAGACTGGGAGGGAGTAGCCCATTTCTTCATAGGAGGCCCGCTTAAGGGCATTGCGGGAGGAGGCTTCCTATACACTATGGGAGAATATGTTACCATAGGTGCCGTAGTAAGGCTCTCCGAGGTTAATAGGAAGGAAATAACCATGAAAGATATAGCAGAGCAACTAAGGCTCCACCCAGCGATCTATAGATATGTGAAGGACGGTGTTCTAATGGAGTACTCTGCTCACCTAACCAGAGAGGGTGGACTACTAGACGTCCTAGAAAAGCCCTATGGTCCCGGCTATCTCGTTGTCGGCGACGCTGCAGGATTCATCTTGAACACGGGTTTCACGATTAGAGGCGTCGACCTGGCAATAGAATCGGGTAGACTAGCCGCTGAAGCTATTTCTAAGGCGCATGAGGAAGGAAAACGGGATGCCGAAACATTATCTGTATACAAGAGATTAGTAGAGGAAAGCGTGATATATAGAAACCTAAGGGAGTATAGGAACCTGCCGAAATTCCTGGAGAACGAGGTTTTGTACCGGGATCTACCGGATATAGCATGCGAGGTCTTGGGCACGGCATACACTACTGATGAAGAAGTAAGACGAATATACCCGGTATTGATGAATTCCCTTAAGTCGCACGGGCTCGGATGGATAACCCTGTTCAAATTGTTCCTTGAGGCGAGGCGGTCAATATGAGCTCGAACATGGAAGAGAAACCTCTGTCAGTAGAGAAGAGGCTTACACTAACCAAGTTCGAGATATTCGAGAAGCCCCACATAATAGTCGACACCGAGAAATGCAGTAAATGTGAAACCAAGCCTTGCATAAAGGCATGCCCAGCAGGTCTTTATAGTTTGGATGAGAACGGTAAACTAGTATTTGTATACGAAGGATGTTTGGAGTGTGGTACATGCAGACTCATATGTCCCTATGATGCTGTATCATGGTCTTATCCTCCCGGAGGACATGGTGTGTGGTATAAATTCGGCTGAGCAGCCATGGAAATCCATGGGTCAACGTATATTGTCGTGAAAGGTTTTTCGTTTGAGTCTTCCCATATTACGTATACTAAAGAGAAAGGCGATTACGGCCTCCACGGACACTCGTTTAACGTGGAGGTCAAAATAGAAGGGACACCGGATCCTGATACCTATATCATAATAGATACATCTATGATAAAAGAATTGATATCCAAGATCATAGGAGAACTAGATCATAAAATCGTTTTAGGCGAGAAACAACGAAATATTGCAAAGATCTTAGAGAAAGCAGGTTTGGATTACACGAGCATCCCATTTCCCCAAGCTTCCATGGAAGCTTTAAGCCAGTATATAGGAACTATATTATGGAACAAGTTAAAAACGGAAAACAACGTGTTAGGTTTAGAAACCTGTGTATCTCAGGGAATCAATGAGTATGCGTGTTATAGTGTTAAAAAGAATAGGCTACCTCCTGCCTAGCTTCCTAGCTTCCCTCTCAGTCTCCCTCAGCATCAATATGTCCCCTATTCTAACGGGGCCAAGCACGTTCCTCGTTATTATCCTGCCCTTATCCCTTCCTTCGAGCACTCTGACATGGACCTGTGTAACCTCGCCTGATACGCCTGTACGTCCGATCAGCTGGATGACCTCAGCGGGATACCCCAGCTCCTCTATAATGTTATCCTCCCTTTTACTCATCTCTCCTGCACCTTTCACGTCAACTACTCAATGGTGAATCCTAGGGATAAAAACTTATTTAAACTATATTCATTGAACCCCCCTTAATAGGTAGCGGTTAAGGTGATAAAATATGCCTAAGGAGCAGGTATGTGCGTTCTGTGGAAAACCCATTGAACCCGGCACTGGCATTAAATATGTGACTAAGAGAGGCAACATATTATGGTTCTGCTCGAGTAAATGCATGAAGAATTACCTAGTTCTGAGGAGGAATCCTAGAAAACTCAAGTGGACAAAAAGCTATGGCATAAGGTGACACGGTAATGGCTGTTGAGAAAACATTCGTGATGATTAAACCTGACGCTGTTAAGAGGGGTCTCATAGGAGAAATAGTGTCTAGGTTCGAGAGGAAAGGACTTAAGATTAAAGCGTTGAAGATGGTGAAGCTGACGAGGGAGCGGGCAGAGCAGCTATATAGTGTTCATAGGGACAAACCGTTTTTCAATGATCTAGTAGAATTCGTTACGAGCGGACCTGTTGTAGCGATGGTTCTCGAGGGTGATTCTGCTATAAGTGTTGTAAGGCTGTTAATAGGGTCGACCGATGCCAGAAAAGCTGCGCCTGGCACTATTAGAGGAGACTTTGCACTTGATATCCAGGAAAACGTTGTTCACGCATCGGATTCTCCTGAGAGCTTCGAAAGAGAGTATAGAGTGTTCTTCACTCCAGAGGAAATAGAGTGATTCCCCGGTTTTATTTCTTCTCAATCATCTTATCCAGCTTCCTTATCAACAACCGGTAGACGGGTCCCTCGCCCTTCTTGATCTCCAGGATCTCTCTGAGAATCATTAACTCGTCCATAGATAGATCACTGTGATACTTGTCTATGATCTCCCTTGCATGATCCAGAGGCACATCTGTATACAATACGTCTCCTTCGAACACATGCCTGCCCACCATGGATTTCCCCTTGATAGAAATAGCGACAGCCATTCCCATAGTGGCCTCATCCAGAGAAGTATCCCTATCCCTTATACCTGATATTTCTCCTATAACCCTGCCATCCTCTCGTATTAGTTTATAACCGGGCCTTATCTTACCTCCCAGTACTTCTACACCCACAATTATGGGATCACTGCGCCTGAACACGTGGCCTGGGAGCACCCTTATCTTGCCTGGTAGAACCATACTGTTCAGCTTTTCCAGTCTCTCCCTCTCCTTCTCCTTCTTAACCCACTCCTCATAGGACTCCAAGAGCCTGTAAATTACTGTGTCAACGAATATTGGTATCTTCCTAAGCTTAGCCTCCTCCTCCGCCTCGGGTGTTACTTTGACATTGAACGCTAATATTACTCCAAGATACTTGTCATGCTTCTTGGTTATAGAAGCATCTATCACATCGTTCCTTGTGACATTGCCAATATCTGCCGCCCTAACACTTATCCCTTGTTTTTTCAATGCAAATGTGAGGGCTTCTAGGGTTCCGAGAGTATCAGCTTTGACTATAACCCCTTCCTTATCCGTCTTGACAAGAACAGATTCTACGTCTTTCATGACGGCTTTGCTCAGTTTTTCAGCGTCTTCACTGTTCTTAGCCACGTATAACGGCGCACCCGCCAGTACTCCTTCTAGGTCAGGAGCCGCTATCTTCACTCCCGCAGCAGCAGCTACCTCATCTACGTACATGAACTTTCCTTCATGACTCCTTATTTCCTGCAATGGCTTCGGCATGAGTAGCGCTTTAACCCTAGTTACAACGGGCCCGTTAACTCCTCCTGTAACTATGATGTCTCCCTTCCTTAGAATACCGTCATATATTATAACATCTAGCGTAGTGCCTAGGCCAGGCTCTTCTTTTACTTCTAGGACCACGCCCTTTGCAGGTCCTTCAGCATATACTAACTTATTGGCCAAATACTGTTGTATCAATCCTGCTAGAACGGTGAGGAGTTCCGGGATGCCTTCTCCGGTTCTAGCCGATACAGGGACTATTGCGAAAGTTTTAGTGAAGTCTTTTATCTTCAAGAATAAATCAGCGGGCAACCCTAGGTCGTACATTTGACCCATTAACTCGTATATCCTTGTTTCTAGGATTGACTTAACTTCATCGGTCTGCATTTTATAGGACTGTATGAAAGGGGAATCCGGGTAAGACTTCCACCCCGGGATCCTGTCGATCTTATTGGCAGCAATAATGAAAGGCACACGTCTCTGTTTGAGTATGTCGATAGCCTCGTAGGTCTGATCCTTGAACCCCTCCATTATATCCACTACTAGTATGGCGAAATCGGCCACGCTGCCCCCTCTCTTGCGGAGGTTGCTGAACAATTCGTGGCCGGGGGTGTCTATGAATAGGAGACCTGGTATTTTGAGTTTTATGGGTATTATATTCTTCAGGGGTTCCGCTATTTTCTCGATCACACTTGCAGGTACCATGCTCGCACCGACGTGTTGTGTTATTCCACCCGCCTCTTTCATAGCAACAGCAGTGCCCCTTATCTTGTCGAGCAGGGTTGTTTTCCCGTGATCTACATGGCCTAGCACTGTGACTATGGGTTGCCTGAGCCGTTTATCTTTCTTCTCCACCATTACCTACCGCCCAGGGGATGAATTGTTTTGCGGGAAAGGATTTATATTGACTCCAAGACAGCTACTCAATCCATGCTGGCCCCCGCTGCACATGAATGGTGGGGACCGGCGGTGATGTGATATGAGTTACATGGAAAGACCCCCTCTGAGAGTAGTCATCTCGGACCCCAAGGCTGGAGAGAAAATACTTAAGGTAAAAGTGAAAGGATCCGATGACAGCGCATTAGAGCTTAAACCTGAAATGGTGAAGAAAAAAGACCAAGAGAGAAGTATGCTTCCAGTAGCTCTTGTCAGTAAGAAAATTTTTGATGAACTGAAACTAGGGGAAATAGGAGTTCTCACCATTAGATTCACGAAGGATGATAAGAGAATAAACATACCGTTCAAGGTGATAGTCAGAGAAGACTTACCCGACGACGAGGTCCACATAAACATCGAGTTGATAGGGGAAGCTGTGGGTGAAATGGAAGCCGAAGCCGAGGCGTTCCGGGCCAAGGCATGGCAAATAGCCGTCCCAGAGGATGTCGCGATAAAACTTTCCGGTCTCAAAATAAAAGACGAGTTCGACGGAGGACTCGTAGGATTGCCAGGGAAACGTCTTAGAATAACGGGTGGAACAGACGCTACTGGCATACCTATGAGGCCTGATGTGCCGGGAGCTATTAGAAAGAGAATACTAATATCGAGCCCACCGGGGTTCCATCCTAGGGAAGACGGTGAAAGAAGGAGGAAGCTAATCAGGGGTAACACTATACCGGATCCTAGAGGAGAAAGGAGGAAAACCGCACTAGCCCAGCTTAACACTGTTATAGTCTACAAGTAAACCAGTTATTTCACTACTCCACTTTTAAACGCTTAATATTCCCATAGAATATCTAATTCATCCATAGGTGTGGGTTGTGGTAGAGAAAGCTAAGGTCCAGCCAGAGGTTAACATTGGAGTCGTCGGACACGTGGATCATGGAAAGACCACTCTAGTCCAGGCACTTACAGGTGTATGGACATCTCGTCACAGCGAAGAGTTAAAGAGGGGGATGACAATCAAGCTAGGCTACGCCGATGGAGACATTTGGTTCTGCGAAGAATGCGGAGAACCCGAGGGATATTCTCCACAGCCAGAATGCCCCTGCGGTAAAGGAGAACCAAAACTTAGAAGGAGAGTTTCATACGTAGACGCCCCGGGACACGAGATCCTAATGGCGACAATGTTGTCGGGAGCAGCACTCATGGATGGGGCAATCCTAGTGATCGCGGCCAACGAGAAGTGTCCGCAGCCCCAGACATACGAGCATTTCATGGCTCTGGGCATTATCGGTGTTAGAAACCTGGTTGTTGTGCAGAACAAGGTAGATGCTGTAAGCCCTGAAAGAGCAAGAGAGAACTACAAGGAGATAAAAGAATTCCTTAAAGGAACCTGGGCTGAAAACGCTCCAATAATTCCGGTAAGCGCGTTACATAAAATAAACATAGATGTGCTTTTAATGGCTATGGAAAAGTATCTCCCAACGAAACCCAAGGACCTGACTAAGGACCCTCTCATGTTTATAGCCAGGAGCTTCGATGTCAACAAGCCAGGTACACCTCCAGACAAACTTGTCGGCGGTGTCATAGGAGGTAGTATTATTCAAGGTGTGTTCAGAGTAGGAGACGAGATAGAGATCAAGCCGGGTATAAGGCTAGTTAAACCCGGTGGAAAAACAGTATACGAGCCATTAACAACTACTATTGAGAGCCTCAAATTCGGAAACATAAGTGTAAAAGAAGCAAAGCCAGGTGGGCTGGTGGCCATAGGAACTAAACTGGATCCCTCGGTAACAAAAGCGGACAACCTTGTGGGAAACGCTATCGGTAAGCCCGGCACGCTGCCACCGGTTTATAATTCTCTTAGAATAGAATATCACTTGCTAGAGCGTGTTGTAGGGCTTAAGGAGCTTGTCCGTATAGACAAGCTTAATGTAAGAGAACCCTTGATGCTCACTGTTGGTACGGCTATCACTCTTGGAATAACTACTAGGGTGAGCAAGGATGAACTTGAAATAGTATTGAAACGCCCAGTAGTGGGATGGCCTGGTGCTAGAGTTGCGATCAGCAAACAAGTACATGGTAGATGGAGACTTGTAGGATGGGGCGTTATAAAGGACTAGAACAACATGATTAGGCAAATAGAAACAGAGGATATAATCCAAAAGTGTAGTAAAGGTTTATTGTTAGTTATTGTTGATACTAGCGTGTTAATGGCAATCGGAACAGGAAGACCCTCCCTAGAGTCTCTGCTAGACGTTTTCGAGGGAAAACCCGTTTTTCTGATACCGAAGTCAGTTCTCCAAGAGTTAGAGAGGCACCTAAATAATCCACGGTTCTCTATTCGTTCAAAAGCTTCAGTCGCAAAGAAAGTAATTGAAAAATCTTCACACGAGTTCTACATAGTGAAAAGAAGTACAACAGATAGCGCCGATGACGACATCTATAGTATGGCCCTCACTTTGAAGCGGTTAGGATGCAAAGTGGTTGTAGCAACCCTCGACAAAGACCTAAGGAGAAGGGCTAGGGATCTCGGTGTTGCAACTGTTTTCCTGAGGAGAACGGAGAACAGGTTTGAGATCATTTAATCAAACAGTACTTACAAGCTATAATTATAAAGGGTATTTGTTTTAAATACCTATGAGGCTCACGGTTTTAGAAGCTCGGGGATGGCTAGAAATGTATTATCTATCGAGGGTCAGGAAAGTATTGAAAGTGCCTCCGAACATGATGTATGAAGGGCGTAGCCTTAAAGAGGTTGCATTAGAGCTCCTTAGAAAGGATTTCGTAGAAGGCCTAGAAGGTAGAAACGATGAGGACCTAGGGATTATACTCTCAGTAGACAACTTGGAGATACTGTCTCAGGGAATAATAGTTCCTGGCGATCCTAGGATATATGTTGAAGTGGAATTCGATGTACTAAGTTACAAGCCGCTGTTGAATGAAGTGGTTAGAGGCAAGGTAATCGACGTTAAGAACTTCGGTCTCTTCGTTAACATAGGCCCTGTAGAGGGGCTAGTCCATAAAACTCAAATTATGGATGAGCCTGTTAAATACGATCCTTCAAGGAACGCGTTCATCGGAGTTAAGACTAATAGGATAGTTGAACTAGGTGATGTAGTAAGAGCTAGAGTTGTACAGATATCCACTAAGAGTGGATGGGTGAAAGTAGGTTTAACCATGAGGCAGCCATTCCTAGGCAAAGAAGACTGGATTGAGGCCGAGAAAGCCAAGGTGGCTGAGTCATGAGTTACAGGAGGACTAGGAGACCCATATTCAAGGCGTGCAAGAAATGCGGAGGCCTGGTTCCCTTAGACGCTAAAAGCTGCCCCTACTGTGGTTCTACTAGTTTCACAGAAGACTGGGAAGGTATGATCATAATAATAGATCCGGGCAAATCACTTGTTGCCAAGATGATTAATAGGCCGGACAAGCCCGGAATCTATGCCATTAAGGTTGGAGGAAAGGTGGTATTGAAGTAGTAATGAAATGTTTGAATATACCTAAAGATGTGAGGATAGATTATGCGATACCGAGAGGGGAAATAGTAACTGAAAATATTGATGGATGGATTCGAGATAATCTGAAGGATAAAAAAGTTATTTCTATAGGTGACGTGGTTACAGGGTCTCTGATCAAAAACGGTGTTAAACCATTCGTTTCAGTGATCGATGGTAGGACAAGGAGAAATGAATTTTTACATATTGATTTAATGAAAGAACTTCGAGGATGTAAGGTGCTGAAAACCGTTAACCCGAAGGGCAAACTCTCACTGGAAGCAATGGAAGTGATATGTAAAGTTCTCTCCAGTAAGGATGAAGGAGCCGAGTGCTACACTATATTAGTAGACGGAGAAGAGGATATGCTAGCTCTCCCAGCACTCTCCTGTGCACCATTGAACTCAGTGGTTCTGTACGGTGTACCGGGCGTAGGTATTGCCGCGTTTTTCATCGATCAACTAGTTAGGTATATGGCCTCCATCAGGATTCTATATCTAGAACCAGTTGAATGCATGTAAGACATATAAGCCTATTTATGGAATGCCTGATAATACCGATGTAGTGAGGTAGGGTGTTATAGCTTTGAGCGGAGAGGGTAAGCAAATACAGATAGGTGAGGGAGTTACAGCTGTAGTGTCCAAGGAGATCTACAACCCTCTGGTTGGTAAGAAGAAGCTGTACTTAACAATATCTCATCCTGGACAAGGAACACCTATGAGGTTCTCCATAAGGATGGCTGTGGCAAACGCTTATGGAGCGGACATGAAGAGGGTCTACGTCAAATCCATACGTTCCGAGTACGGTAAAGCAGAGTCGAAGGCTATTGTAAATATATATGATACAGTTGAAAGGGCACTAAAATTCGAGTCGAAATATATAATAGACAGAAACGGAGGAGTAGAGGGATTCGAAGAGTAAAAGGATAGGTGATGCCTAATGGCTTGGGTGCATAAACTTTATGAATACGACTATGATAAGGGAACCATAAGACTGAAAAACAAGAAATGCCCAAGATGCGGTAGCATAATGGGTTACCATAAGAAGCCTGTTGAGAGGTGGCACTGTGGAAAATGCGGATATACAGAATTTATACAACCTCCCTCAAAGAAGAGGAAGTGAACCCATAACGGTTCTTGGCATAGAATCCACTGCCCATACCCTAGGAGTGGGAGTAGTCTCATACCCTCCTTTCAAAGTCCTCGTGGATGCCCGCTTCAAATACAATCCTATAAAGGGAGGTTTGCACCCCCGCCTGGTCACCGAGTTTATGGTATCCAGTGTTGATAAGGCGCTAAAAGAGGTATTCTCGGAAATTAGTGATCCATCAGCTATAGATGGAATAGCAGTTGCCTTAGGCCCGGGAATAGGTCCTCAGTTAAGAGTAGGTATAACACTGGCGAGGGCTCTTTCTCTAAGTCTGAGAAAGCCTTTAATACCAGTGAACCATGCCGTTGCCCACATTGAAATAGGAAGACTAGAATGCAAGCTCCAAGACCCCTTGATAGTTTATATATCGGGTGGAAACACTCAACTCATAGTTTACAAAGAGGGAAAATACCGAGTTGTAGGCGAAACCCTGGATATAGCACTTGGCAATTTACTAGATACATTTGCAAGAGAAACAGGCATCTCACCGCCATACATAGTCAATGGGAAACATGCCATCGACATCTGCGCGGAAAAAGGCTCTTTCATCAAAGGATTCCCATACACTGTTAAAGGCCAAGATATTTCGTATTCAGGATTACTAACAGCTTCCCTAAGCCACTTAAAGAATAGCCCAGGAAGCCTATATGACGTCTGTTATACTCTGAGAGAGATAGCGTTCACCGAGCTTCTAGAAGCCACAGAAAGAGCTCTAAGCAGCACCGGTAAGGAATCATTGTTGATGGTGGGAGGAGTAGCTGCAAACGATTATCTCCACAATAAATACAAGGCTCTAAGCGAGGAGAGAGGGATAAAGTACTGTAGGGTAAGCAAGAAATATGCAGGAGATAACGGAGTAATGATTGCTTGGACGGGTTTACTCGGCTTAGCCCACGGAGTCACAATACCGGTGGAAGCGGCAGTTGCAAGGCAAAGATGGCGTATAACAGAGGTTGACATTCCATGGATATACTAGAAGTTCTCGCATCACATGTATTGACTGGTCAACAAATAGCTTTAGGGGCAGAAGCCGCTATATATTCAGTCCGGTATTTAGGGGTACCCTTGGTTGTGAAATACAGGTATCCAAGGAGGTACATGAATCCAGTACTAGCGGAAGAGCTGATTAATAGGAGAACTAGACTAGAAGCCAAGATTATGGAAAAAGCTGCATCCAATGGAGTTTGTGTACCGAGGCTACTCGTAGCCGCTATCTCTAAAGGTATGCTTGTGATGGAGAAGCTTGAAGGTACTCGTCTCGACAATGTTCTTAGCAGTATCTACCCTTCACTTGAAAAAGCATACAATCTAAGCTCTTTATTTGTTAAAATAGGGAAGAGTCTTGCTCTGCTCCACAAAGCTAATATAGTCCACGGGGATTTCACAGTTTCAAATGTTATCGTGGATAGTTCCGACAGAAACTTTCCTTGCATAATAGACTTCGGTTTAAGCCGGTTCTCAGGGGATGTAGAAGATAGAGCTATGGATCTCCGAGTGTTCCTGAAATCTATAGAATCCTCGTTTCCCAGGTATTTAGGGTTCATAAATAAAGCGGTGTTAGAAGGATACTCGATTATTGCAAGCAGTTTTTACAAGGAAGTTGTAGCGAGATTAAAGGATATGGAGTTGAGAGGCAGGTATGTCGAAGAAAGAAGGAAGAATTAAACTAGTCTTCGTTACTTCCAACGAACACAAAATAAAGGAGGCTATGGAAATACTCGGCAAGTGGAATATACAACTTGAAGGTTCCCATGTCACCAAAATCGAAGTCCAAGATGACTGTATAGAAAGAATATCTAGATACGCAGCTATACAGGCATATAACGAGATAAAGAAGCCGCTCATAGTAGAGGATTCCGGCTTGTTTATAAAAGCGTTGAACGGGTTTCCCGGACCATACTCCAGCTATGTACAACGTAAAATAGGGAACGATGGCATAGTGAAGTTAATGGAAAACATAAGCGATAGGAGAGCATACTTTAAGGCTTCACTAACATGTATATGTGGCCAGTATGTTAAGACGTTTAACGGCATAGTTCACGGTAGCATATCTGAAGAACCCCGGGGTAGAGAGGGATTCGGTTTCGATCCAATATTCATTCCGGAGGGATATGATAGAACTATGGCTGAGCTGGGGGAGCGTATAAAGAACACTATCAGCCATAGGTATAGGGCTTTCACGCAATTAGCTGAATGGGTTTCTAGGCAGAAACCATTAAAACCTTAAATAACGGGGACTCTGTATTAGAGTGTTGATGATTGGGGGTGCATAGTGCTTGAACAAGAAGAGAGATAAGGGTAAATCGCATTCAACGAGGCCTGCGACGTTAATGCCTCCGAGCTGGGTGCCTTATAGGCCCGAGGAAATAGAGATAATTATCGAGAACCTGGCTAAGAAGGGATACGGTCCATCTATGATTGGTGTTATACTCAGAGACCAGTTCGGCATTCCTCTGGTTAAACCCTATTTGGGCAAGAAGCTTACCAAAATACTTGAGGAGAAGAATCTTGCTCCTCCGCTTCCCGAAGACCTGTTCCACCTTATTAGGAGGGCTGTAAACCTGAGGAGACACTTGGACGAGCATCCAAAGGATTACCATAGTAAGAGAGGTTTAATAGAAATCGAAAGCAAGATTCATCGTCTGGCTAAATATTATAAGAGAACAGGTAAGCTCCCAGCCGACTGGAAATACAACCCTGAAGAAGCCAAGTATCTTGTAGCGTCATATGCGGGCATGTGATAAATCCCATCCAGTTCTATAATCTATCTTCTTCCTTCAGCATGTCGCTATTGTTTTATAAAAGACGACAACTTAATCTCTAAACCCTGTAGGGGAGACTTTCAATGCTAGCACTAAAAATATCTAATAGAAACGACTTGGAATCAAAGAGAGAGGTACTTGACGGTATTGCCAGGGATTTCTTAAACAGCGGCGTAGAAAACGGGTTGATAAGAATTTACTCCTATCCAGCAATAGAATCGGTTTTCGCTTCATCTATACTGTTCTTCGGCCTCCAAAGACTCGGAGTTCACAGCATCTTATCTATACGGCTTGCGCCACCCAATATAGCTGAAGAACCACATATTCTAGTTGGATATTCTTCTCCTAAAATAAGCGATAATCGATCCGATTATATGAGGGTCTGCCTGACACGTAAACTTGCGGAGCCACCGTCACCCAACACATTTTGTCTCGAGTTTAATTCTAGTCTTGGAGTAGCGGTTACCAGTTTTCTTGAAAGCACCGGGGTGCTCACTAAGGAATACTCGCAACTATCACTGTTATCTATGTACCTAGCCTCAAGAGGCTTAAAGCCCGTCATAACCGAAATAGACCGCGCATATCTTAATGATTGGTTGTCTCGGAAGGGTTTCGAAGATATTGATTCTAGGGAAGAACTGATTCTACACGGCATAGACTACTACACGATAGCGGAGTCTCTGTACTATACCTTGGAGCCAGCAATAATTGGTATAACCGGTGACAAGGAATCTTTGGTCGAGGAGTTTAAATCGCTTAATATAGAGCATTTACTGTCAAAGAAAGCCAGGGAAATAGAGGACAGGGATATGGCTCAAATCCTAAGGTTGATAACAAGGAAAATGAATGACCATGCCAAGAAGAAGATAGATCCACGGGATCTAGTAGGAGAAGTGATATTCTACAAGAGAACAGGAGTTGACATGGTAACCCTAAAACACATCCTCTACTATGCAATAGCAAAGGAAGGAAGTTTCAACCCAGTAATGGAACTAGTCTACGACCCCAAGTCATTCGCCAATAGGTATCTAGTTGAGTACGAGAAACTAGTAGATCAGATAGATATTATTAAACGATCATTCGTCAGGTTTGAGAGAGTCAGAAAATACCCATGGCTCAACATGTATTATATACCCGGAATCCCGGTGGAATTAACTCACATCATAGGATTTAACTTAAGATTCTATGGTTTTATAGAGGAAGACTCGTTGGTTGTGACTAGGAAAGACGAGTCGTACATTACAACTATACCAGAAATAGAATATGGACAGGGCCCTATGTTGCTCAAAAAACTAGATGCCCAAATGGTTGCAAAAATAAGCGATGCAGTGGTGAACTTGAAGAATGGCTAAATTCTGTGTAAAGATAAAAGTTACAGGACCGCTGAAGGAGATCGAGGTAATTTCAGGGGCTCTATCACCAGACGATAAGATAGGTGTTCCAGAGAATATTAGTTTAGAGTCAAACCTCACAGAGAACGAGTTAAACTATAAGGTTTGCACGTTAATTAAAAGCAGCCGTGATATTCTTACCCTCAAAAACACGGTGATTGACATTATAGAACACATGAAAATAGCGTCCAAGGCTTATACAGCAGTCCACAGGTCTGAAGACGGATAATACTTAAAAACTAAGAAGTAACCAGTGGCTATTATAGGATTCGAGTGGATGGTGTAGGGAAATGCCTAGACCCCGTAGAACAGCTGTTAGAGACAAATGGAAGATGAAGAAGTGGTATAAAGTAGTAGCTCCCCCCCTATTCGGTAACGCGTTGCTTGGAACGACACCTGCAGACGACCCGGACAAACTCATAGGCAGAGTACTTGAAGTAACGCTTTACGATCTAACCGGAGAATTCACTCATGTCCATATAAAACTATACTTTCAGATAGAGAGAGTTGAAGGGGACACTGCTTACACCAGGTTTAAAGGACACGAGCTACTCAGGGATTACATTAAAAGCCTCACAAGAAGGAAGAGCAGTAAAATACAGGGCATATTCGACGTCTGGACAAAGGACGGTTACGGTCTCAGGATAACAGTTATAACATTCACATCATTCAGGTGTAAGACAAGCCAGAAGAAAGCAATTAGAAAGATAATGAAAGAAATAGTTGAGAAACGGGCTAGCGAGTCAACACTGGATGAACTCATACAAGCCATGATATTCTCTGAAAACGAGAACAGTCTAGTAAGGGAAATAGAGTCTGAAGCAAGGAAGATTTACTCCATAAGAAAAGTAGAAGTATACAAGTCAAAATTACTCTACATAAAGACGGATGAAGGCATAAAGAAGGCTGTAATAGTATCTCCTCTCCAGCAGAGGAGCTAAGATCTTTTCTACAAACCTCTATAGCAACCTTCTATTGTACTCTAGTTTGAAGTGAATACGAATTGGGGGAAACCTGCCTAATAATCAAAACCCCGCTGGGCATGGAGAAAATTGTAGCATCCAGAATCAAAGACGCTATACCATACCTACAGCCACAACCCTCACCTAAAGGCTACCAGGGACTAGTCTTAGTAAACGGATGCCGGGACCCAAGCTCGGAGGCCCAGACTATATCGAAAAACATAGTCGAGGCAGAGAAAATCCTCGTGGTAAACAACCAGGCAAAAGCCGATCTTGATAGTATTAGTAAAGCAGTCCTAGAAGTCCTACCGGACCAGCTTCTCCGGGGAAAATGCTTCGCTGTTAAAACAGTTAGACGAGGAAAGCACTCTTTCACTAGCATAGACGTGAATAGAATCGTAGGGTCACACGTTCAAAAAGCAACAGGGGCATGCGTCAACCTTACCGATCCAGACATAGTTATAGGCATCGAAATAATCGATGACAATGCGTATATAACGATATTCCCTGGATCCCAGGTTCTGAGGAAATACCGAGATAAGAAAATGATGCACAACTACACGAGAAAGATAAGCGTCATACAAATGCCTTACATAGCTGAGCCGGACGTGTCATATAAGATGGGAGTAAGAGTTGGAAGAGAAGTACAAAATTTCGAAGTCAAGGAAATAGTAATAGCTCCCATAGGTCTAACTGAAGGCTTGCCTCTAGCGAAGTTTATTGAAGGAGTAAACGAAGGAATAGAGAGCAGGTACCGAATACAGAAGAAATCGTACTCTAGAAAACCCCAGAAAACACTGGTTAGACTACAAGACCTGTACCAAATTGTCAGGTCGCGGAGGAATGAACCAATAATCGTTTTAGAACCAGAAGGCAACTTTGTCACGCAAGAAAGAGAATTTCTAGTTGAAACATTTACACATAACAAGAGAGTCAATATACTAGCCGGCTCTCGTGAAGGAATTCCAATAGGGGTATACAGGGCGGCGGATAAAATAATCGATATAGCACCGGGCATAACGTTATCCACCGAGTTCGCAGTGGTATCCGGTTTAATAGCTATAATCACAACCCTATACGATTGGGTAGAAGACATTGAGTGACGAGGCAGCAATCCTGCTCGCAGCCGGGAAAGGCGAGAGACTTCGTCCTATAACCTCAACGAGGCCCAAACCGTCTATTCCAATAGGGCCGGAACCTATAATATGTAGGCACTTGAAAGCACTCTCGAAGAAAGCCAGTTTAATCACGGTTGTAGCAAGTTATATGAAAGATGTAATAATTAGAGTTGTGCGCGAATGCGCTGAGAAGTACAAGCTAGAAGCCGCTCTAGAAGTTGTAGATCAGGGACAAGAACTTGGTACGGGCCACGCTGTTCTCGTAGGGGCGCGCAATATTCTGGATAAGATCAACCCGCATAGTATTATCGTGGCTTACAGCGACACGTATCTCCCAATAGAGAGGTACCATCAGTTCCTAGAGGGAGACTATGAAATACTGTTATCTCCGGTAGAAAGCCCGTGGGAGTACGGGGTAGTCGAAATAGAAAATAATCTTGTTAGGAACATCATCGAGAAACCCCCTAAAGGAGAAGAACCTAGTAACCTGGTTTTTTCTGGTTTGCTTAGAATATCGGCTGCCGACGTCAATATATTGGAGAAACTAAGCTTATCCCCTAGGGGAGAGTATGAATTAACAGACCTAGTAACCAGGGTAGGGATGGAAAGAGGTTTGAAACCATTAGTCCTAAAGGCTAATGAATGGATGGATATTGGAAGACCTTGGGATCTACTCGAAGCGAATAACCGGGCAATAGTAGAGTGTATACAAAATAATTGCGAGGAAACAAGGGAATTCCAGGTAAGGGAATCCGATAATGGTAAACCCTTTATAATACACAAAAAAGCGGTTATAGAGAAGAACTCTACAGTTTATGGGCCAGCCATAGTAGGCGATACGGCCCGGTTGAAACCATATGCATTCATACGGGATTACACTACACTCCACGAAGGCTCTGTAGCGGGAGCCCATACAGAAATAAAGAATTCGATACTGTTGGAGCACGCGAAAGTCCCCCACCAAAGCTATGTTGGAGACTCGATAATAGGAGAGCACGTTAATTTAGGTGCTTCAACACAGACAGCAAATCTAAGGTTTGACGATAAACCTGTCAAGATGACGGTCAAAGGTAAAAGAGTTTCAACCGGAAGACGTAAAATGGGCGCGGTCATAGGAGGCTATGCTAAGACAGGAATAGGAGTATTGATATATCCTGGAGTAAAGATAGGGTCCTACAGTATAATATATCCAGGTTGCAGGGTTGCTAGGGACGTACCCGATAACTCCATAGTTAAATGTGATGGTTGATACTATTGGCTGGCACAATAGGACTGGTATACTTATCCGAGCTTCGCGTGGCTCTCTCAAGCCTGGCATTCCATTTATTGAGGGAAATGATAGAGCATTACGGACGCAATGTGCACAGAATAACGATAGAAAGAGACGGCTTGAGAAACTGGGACAGCAAAACATTCGAAACTAAAAGGTATGACGCCCTGTTCATAAGCGTACCTTACGAATTAATGTACAAGGACCTTGTTTCATTCCTCTATAAGGCAGGCATACCCTACTTTTCCAAAGCAAGAGAGCGGAATGACCCGCTAATAATACTCGGAGGACCAGCAGTCACCGGGAACCCGCTCCCCGTTTCTAGTATTGCAGATGCTGTTTTCATAGGGGAAGCGGAGAATATTATGGAAGAAGCACTCGACATAATAGTTTCAGATTACACTAGAAAAGAGAAAATACAACGGCTCTCGGAAATAAAAGGCGTGTTTACACTCGAAAAAGATAAGCCTACAAGAAGGATTTTCGCTGAGAACTTAGACGGTTCATTCTATCCGACAAACCAGCTCAGGTATTCCAACACCAGCGTGGAGCCCATATGGGGGAAGGCACTGCTCGTAGAAGTGTCCCGTGGATGTACAAGAGGATGTCTCTTCTGTATGGAAGGAAGAATATTCCGTCCCTACCGGGTTAGGTCAAGCGGAACAATAGACGAAATCATTTCAAAAGGATTCAGTGGCGGTGTATATGATAAGATAACACTGTATAGCCTTTCGTTCTTCGATCACCCGGAATCTGATTCCATCCTGAAAAACATAATTAGAAAAGGCCTAAAGGCTTCGGTTCCCAGTTTGAGGGTAGACACTCTCAACGAGAGTAGGTTAAGTATGATTAGGTCAATAGGCCAGAAAACACTGACGCTTGCCCCGGAAACAGGA
Organism: Desulfurococcales archaeon; assembly: GCA_027012045.1. Taxonomy (GTDB): domain Archaea; phylum Thermoproteota; class Thermoprotei_A; order Sulfolobales; family Acidilobaceae; genus Tiamatella. Next base: position 15,164 of record JALUZI010000235.1, on the reverse strand, counting down.
AGTTCTAGGCTTGCAAAGTCCCTGAGAAAAGAGATATATTCAAGCCAGGTTGAAGAGGTAGTTGATACTGCTATAGACGTAGGGCTCAAACAATTCAAGTTCTATTTAATGACAGGGTTCTACGGAGAGACCAAGAGAGATGTCGAAGACACCGTTAAGCTTCTCAGAAATGTAGCAGGTAAAATTAAGAGAGTCGGGGGCAAACTAAAAGTCTCACTTAACCCGTTCATACCAAAGCCGTTTACACCTCTCCAGTGGCACGGGTTTAGCGATCTAAGGAAGATCAAAAACAACATTGAGGCCATAAGGAAAGGTGTAGGTAGAAGCGTGTCGAGCTTTACTTATACCGACCCCAAATATGCTAGGTTACAGGCAATACTGTCTAGGGGAGGCCCTGAACTCTCAAAGCCTCTAGCACTATGGGGGCAAATGGATGGCTTCCTCTCATCTTGGAGAACGGTTGCTGTAAATTCTGGTGTTAAAGAAAGCCAGTATCTTTCGTTCTGGGATCCCGAGTACACGCCGATATGGCATCTCTATATTCGTGATGATTTCAATAAACCCGAGGCTCTAAGGCAGGTATACCTAGCTTTCCTCGACTTTCAAAATAAATCGTTTAGAAACCCTTAAAGGGTATGTTGTTATGGAGGCTGAGTTGTAAGGCTGGGGAATACCGATTAGTTCGAGCAACCCTATAATCATCCTCGGATGCCATAGTTCATATTCATTTTGGGCATCGGATACTAATGCGTATGGTATGTCATAGGCATGCATCCTCCTAACAGCTATAGCGAACTTATACATGTTATTCTTGTTTTTCGTAAAATCTTTCAAGGAGAGTTCCAATATTTTCCCCGACCCAGCTAAAAGCCTCGCTTGAGACTTATCTATATACTTAGCGAGATCTGGTTTTATCCTTATAACACTGCCTGCTTTGCTCAAGGGTGCTTTCCTAAGATCGTTTAGCCCAGAGACCTCTATAACTACTAACACTTTTCTACTTCCTACTTGTTCACGGAGACCCCTGAGATTCCTGTATTCAACATCGATCCTCGGTATAAGGGGGATAGGATACCTTTCGTTACAATCGGCTACATTGACAGGTACGCCGATGCCTTTAAACCCTAAGTTAGACGCTTTTTCTGCAATAGCCTTTAATACGTCACAGTTCTCTGGTCTTATAGATAAGTCTATATAGGTAATCAACTCCTGCATCTCTCCTCAAATATCGACTTTATATAGCGTGGCCAGAATCCTTTTTCATTGTATTTAGGCTTGAACACTATTCTGAGGGAATCATCGCCATCTAATAATACCAGTTTTCCAAGATATGCTTCTTGCTTACCCAGCCTAAGGTACAGGTTGCCTGAACCATCAATTCTTTCATCCAGTGTGTCAGACAGTATAGCCCTGTTAGTATCGTCCAGGTTGCATAGTATTCGTGCAAACACTTCCTCTGCTTCTTTCCCCCTTATTAAGAGTTGAAGGAACCTTATCTCGTTCCCATGGAAGCCTCGTGATGCGGCAATGGAGATTTTATCTATAACTTTCTCTCTTAAACTCTCAGGAACCACGTGAAGCATAGCTTTTCTAACTTTATCTTCGTCCTCTGTAGAATGCATTATTGTAGAAATAATGACTTCCCTGAGAAAACGCTTATTCTTGGCTTTGGTCATCGCGGTCTCACAGGAGATATAGGTCTAACAGGTTAGCTTTTTATCTATTCTATTATGCAAAAACCTGGTTTAGTAGGTTTTATAGTGTAAAGTGGGGGCAAGGAGACTATTGTAAGTCTCCTTTGTGTATCTTGTATCTTATCTCGTCTGGGACTATGAGCCTGGCTCCTCTGCTGGCTTCATGCCTCTTCTTAAGTTTCCTCTCCTTGGCTTTCTTCTTCCATTTCTGTTTAGTTGTATTCTTGAGGCCTCTGCTCTTACGGAGTCCCCTCATCTTTTTGCCAGCGCTAGTCAATCCCCTGAACGGTCTCCCTTTGTGTTTTCCTGTAGCTACCCATTTAAGTTCGGGGTCCCTCTTTATAGACGGGTGATTAGGGTCTACTAAGATGACCTCGTACCACTTGTACCTCCCGTCCTCTCCGACATAATAGCTGTTCAGCACTATCATGTTAGGATATTTCCTCTGTGCGCGTTCCTCAGCTATGAGCCTTATACTCTTCGCCGGGGCGAAACCGTAGACACCCATTCTTTTCGGTCTCCTACCCTTGTTAGGCCTCTGCTTTCTCAGACCTCCCTTTCTGACCCTTACCCTAACGACAATCACTCCCTGTTTAGCTTTGTAACCAAGCTGTCTGGCCCTATCAATTCTTAGAGGCTTCTCAACTCTGACTATACTAGGCTGCCTTCTCCACTTGATAAGTAGTTGCTTCATATATGCACCATGGACGCCGTCATACGGTTTCTTCCAGGTCGCTGCTATATAGTGGTACATCGACTTCGCCATTACTCTCCCACCATATCCACGCTGAATCAGAATGTAATACTAACTTGAGGATATAATAGTTTTCTCTCAAAGATAGTGGTAAGCCACCCATATTCACAGTGCAAACTAATTAAAGCCGGCTTTCAACCTGTCAAGAAAAAAGGGTTGTGGTGGCTATGCCTCCTAGGGAGATACTTCTCGGCGTTGTCGGAAAGACGAACGTGGGCAAATCAACGTTCTTCTCCGCGGCCACAGAAACGTCTGTCGAAATGGAGAACAGGCCCTTCACTACTATTGAACCAAACATAGGAATTAGTTATGTAAGGAAAAAATGCGTCCACACCAAATTAGGCTTACCCAAATGCACCCCGAGAAACTCAATCTGTATAGAGGGGAATAGGTTTATTCCAGTTAAACTGATGGACATAGCAGGACTAGTACCAGGTGCTCATCTGGGAAGAGGACTCGGCAACAAGTTTCTCGACGATATAAGACAGGCTGACGCGATCCTCTTAGTGGTAGATGCAAGTGGGTCCACATCGGAGGACGGCGTCCCGGTTAAACCAGGTAGTTTCGACCCGATAAAGGAAGTGGAACTCATACTCAATGAAATAGACATGTGGATATTTAATAATGTAAAGAAAGACTGGAGCAGGTTCGCACGTACTCTAGACACAGGCTCGTATACGGACAAGTATTCTATTATTGCGCAGAGATTCTCTGGGTTCAGCATAAAAAAGGAACATGTAATTCAGGCATTCGAGGAGATAGGTAAAACACCCTCTAAGCTCACAACTTGGAGTGACGAAGATTTACTTGAATTCGTAAAGGTTCTCAGGAGAAAGTCCAAGCCCATTGTTATAGTTGCTAATAAATCAGACCGTCCCTCCGCGGAGGAGAATATTAAGCGTCTAAAAGAAAAGTTCCCAGAGATACCTGTTATACCAACCAGTAGTGTAGCAGAGCTAGCTTTGAGGCACGCCGCTAAGAAAGGATTGATAAGATACATTCCAGGCGACTCGACCTTCACGGTGATAGGAGACTTAAACACGAAACAACGGGAAGCCCTCGAATCTATAAAGAAGAATGTGCTCGGAAAATGGGGTTCAACAGGAGTTCAAGAAGCCTTAAACACAGCAGTGTTCAAAGTCTTGAACATGATAACTGTTTATCCTGTTGAAGATGCTACACATTACACAGACAAAGATGGAAGAATTCTTCCGGACGCATACCTAGTACCCAAGGGGACTACAGCTAGGGAACTGGCCTACATGATACATACTGATCTAGGTAGGGGATTCCTATATGCTGTAAATGCAAAGACAAAGCAGAGGATAGGTGAGAACTACGTGTTGGAAGATGATGATGTGATCAAGATAGTCTCAACTCTTTAAACCACCGTCAACTTAAGATCTAAGGTAATTCCTCGCCTTCCTTATGCTACCTGTAACACTGAGAACCGAAAGTTTAACATCACTCCTGTTATTATGGATGCCCACCGCTCCCATGAAACTATTAACCCTTGTGTGGTAGACCCTTATGATAAACCTCTGATTCTTCGGGTTATAGTCAATTATGGTTAAGCCTAGGTTGACGAGTCCTATTTCACCGATAATACCCTTTAAACTGGTCTCCAACCATTTAACGGCGCTTCTACGTGATTTCAATTCATCTTTGAAACCAACAGCCTCCAAAACAATGTATCTTCTCCTAGGCTTACTTGCAAGCTTCTTAATAACGCTAAACGACTCGGCAGTGCACCCGTCGAGGTTTAATGTGGGAATTCTCCTTATAATATAATAAAGAAGGGCAAAGAGCGCCGCAACCGCTATTGCCTCCATGTAACACAGCATAGCGCATTTATCCATGATGCGTCAGCTCGTCGTGAGTCGGTCATCGCAGCGCTCTCTCTGGAGCGACGTCTTCATCCGATAAACCATAATTAGGTAGTTGTATTAAATTTAACCGCAACCCTAGCTTATGGTGATTAAGTATGCTAGGGCCTCAGCTGAGAGAAGAGTAATCATCGTTCATTAGTCGGACTATTCCTCATTGGCCCATCATAGTTAGAACAATACGTTTAATAAAACATTATTTCTAAGCCTAATCATGGGGTTAGTGAGGCGGTAAAGATGGCAGGTCTACCCGGTCAAGCCATGGGTTATGATAGGGCAATAACAATATTCTCACCGGAGGGTAAGCTGTACCAGGTTGAATACGCGTTCGAGGCTGTTAGAAAGGGATGGACCAGCCTCGGAGTAAAGACTAAAGGTACGGTTGTACTATTGTCAGAGAAGAAGTATGTTACTAAGCTTATGGAGCTTGACAGCATAGAAAAAGTGTTCTCCGTAGACGACCACATCGGCGTCACATTTGCTGGGTTCGGGTCGGATGGAAGGGTGCTCATCGATTATGCTAGACTAGTAAGTATAAGGCATAAGCTTCTCTACGGAGACCCCATTACAGTTGAATACCTGACTAAGCATGTTGCAGATGTTAAACACCAGTACACACAATATGGTGGAGTAAGACCTTTCGGTGTCTCAATGATATTCGGTGGGGTGGATCCAGACGGGACTCCCAGGCTACTTAGAACAGAACCGGGAGGCCAGTATATCGGCTACCAAGCGATAGCCATAGGAATGGGGGCTCAGAGCGCCAATGAGTACTTGGAAAAGCATTACAACTATGAACTAGGGAAGGATGAAACGATCGAGTTGGCCTTCAAAGCCATGATATACTCGATGCAGCAGAGAAACGAGAACATAAAGGAGCTTACCGAGGAGAATTTTGATGCCGGCATCGCCCTTGTTGAAACAGGCAAGTTTAGGAAGCTTAGTAAGGAAGAGATAAAGGAGATTTTATCGAGGCTCATTTCCTAATCGGAGCTCTGTTAAACCTACAATTCTCCTCGTAAATTTCAAGGATACCCATTTTAATCGGGTATCCATACAGATTCAAAATAATGTGATGACGTAGAGTTACCCAGGTTAGGTGAAAAACATTGAGTAGCCACGAATACGTTATAGCTAAAATAGAATTAGGAGGCCATAGATTCGAGATACTCGTGAATCCGGATCTGGCGTTCAAGTATAAAAACGGTGAGAAGGTTAACTGGGACGACCTGTTAGTGAGTGACACCGTCTACCGTGACGCTAGAAAAGGCCTCAAAGCAAGCCCCGAGTCCGTAAGGAAAACCTTTGGTACGGAGGATATAAAGAAAATAGCTGATATCATAATCAAGCAAGGAGAGTTACAGCTAACCGCTGCACAGCGGAGACAATTGTTAGAGGCCAAGAAACGACAGATCATTAACTACATAGCTAAAAACGCCGTCGACCCCAAGACGAAGCTGCCTATACCGGTTAAAAGAATAGAAAACCTGTTTGACGAACTCCGCATAAGTGTTGACCTAAATAAATCGGCAGAGGCCCAGGCGGTAGAGGCTGTCAAACGTATAGCCAGGGTTATACCAATAAAGCTCGCTAGAGCCATAATTAGAGTAGTCATCCCCCCAGAATTCTCGGGTAGGGCTTACAGCGAGCTAAGCAGATTGGGCGAGTTAAAGAAGACTGACTGGAGGAACGATGGTAGCCTTGTTGCAGAGATAGAGATACCTGCAGGTGCACAGAATGATGTTATTAACGAGGTAAACAGATTAACTAAAGGCAGAGCACAAGTTCAGATAAAAGTGGTGGACTGAGAAAATGGCTGAGGAAAAGATAATAGTTCTACCAGGAGACAAGCTTGACGGGCCGAACCTTGAAGTCAGGGGATTAGGTAGGAACTATGCTACATACAAGCTGGGAGACGAGGTATATGCTGCTCTACCCGGGGTACTGGAAGTTACTGAAGAAAAGAAAATATACATACCACTAGAAAACGTTTACATCCCAAAGCCCGGTGATATAGTCATAGGAATAGTTGTGAACGTAGGCTTATCGTATTGGACCATAGATATAAACGCGCCGTACAACGCGGTGTTAACTGCCCAAGAGTTTCTAAATAGGCCGTTCAACCCTGCAAGCGAGTCACTGTCACTCTACCTGGTCGAGGGAGACTATGTTATAGGTAAGATAAGCTCCTTCGACAGGTTTAGAAGTCCGTTCATAACCCTCAAAGGAAGCGAGAAATTCGGTAAAATAGTCAAAGGGAAAGTAATAGAGATAAAACCCAGTAGGATCCCCCGGGTAATCGGTAAGAAGAGGAGTATGATCAACATGCTCATGGAAGAATCTGGATGTGATATAACAGTAGGTGTAAACGGGAGGATACACATAAACTGTGACAACCCGCATATCGAAGATATTGTCACATTGGCCATAAAGAAAATCGAGGCTGAAGCCCATACTTCAGGTCTAACGGACCGGGTTAGAACGTTCCTAAAAGACAAGTTGTCTAACAGTTAGGAGGTGTAGTCTTGCCTTGAAATATGGTGAAAAACCGCAGTTAATAAAAGAGGATGGAACCAGGCTAGACGGGAGGAGGCCTGAGGAGCCTAGGCCTATACACATGGAAGTAGGGGTACTTGAGAACGCTGATGGCTCGGCTCTAGTGTCTTTTGGTAAAACAAGGGTTCTCGCTGCCGTATACGGTCCTAGAGAGCCCATCCAGAAATACATGGTTCTACCGGATAGAGCTATACTCCGGGTAAGATATCATATGGCCCCATTCTCTACAGGGGAAAGGAAAAGTCCCGCGCCATCTAGGAGAGAGATAGAGCTCTCCAAAGTTATCAGGGAAGCCCTGGAGCCAGTGGTGATGACCGAGCTATACCCGAGAACTATGATTGACCTTTTCATAGAAGTCCTCCAAGCGGATGGAGGGACAAGAACTACCGGTGTAACAGCTGCATCCCTGGCTCTTGCCGATGCGGGGATAGCTATGAGAGATTTAGTATCTGGTGTTGCTATAGGCAAAGTTAATGGAAAACTGGTTGTGGATATCGATGAGGTTGAAGATATGTATGGGGAAGCCGATATGCCAGTAGCCATGGCTACTAGGCTGGGTAAAGTAGTGCTACTCCAGCTAAACGGTGTTCTCAGCAAAGAAGAATTCGTGAAAGCCATGGACATGGCCAGGAAGACCCTTGAAGCCATCAGCGAAATGCAGAGGAAGACCCTCCTGGAGAAATACTCTAAAGTACTTCAAAGCTGAGGTGAAAGAAATGTCGTTCACACCGTTCAGGATACCGATCGTTCCCCAGTTAAAGAAGAACATGATCCTATCCCTAATAGAGAAAGGGCTAAGAATAGACGGGAGGAGGCCTGAGGAGCCTAGGCCTGTGAAAATAGTAACACACTACCTGGACAAAGCAGAAGGATCAGCATACGTTGAACTCGGAAAAACCAAGGTTATTGCAGGTGTTAAACTAGAAGTAGGAGAACCATTCCGAGACATGCCGGATTTAGGAGTATTCACAGTTCACGCTGAATTCGTTCCACTGGCATCCCCATCCTTCGAGCCGGGGCCTCCCGATGAAAACGCCATAGAACTCTCTAGAGTGATAGACAGAAGCTACAGAGAACTAGGTGCGGTTGAACTAGAGAAACTATCTATCATACCGGGCAAAAAGGTATGGATAGTATGGGTTGACCTCTACATCATTGACCATGACGGAAACTTACTAGATGCCTCTATGATAGCATCACTTGCCGCCCTCAAAACAACTAGGATACCGGGATTCAAAGTAGAAGGAGATAATGTTGTAGTCGACAAGGAAGCAACCAGTGGAACGCTCCCCTTGAAGGAAGAAGCAGTCTATGTACATATAGCGAAAATAGGAGACCACCTCATAGTAGACCCTAGCCTAGACGAGGAAGTAGTAGCGGATTCCCGGATAGCTTTCGCAGTAAGCAGAGATGGGAGAATAGCGGGTATCCAAAAAATGGGCCAGGGAGGAATGACGATAGACGAGATAAACAACGCGATGGAGCTTGCCCTATCAGTGGCTCCAAAATATTTTAATGCAGTTGACGCCGCCGTAAACAATGAGGGTAATGAAGGTAGGTGAGCCATGGCGAGAAGAACGAAGATAGTAGGTATAGTAGGACGCTACGGCCCTAGGTACGGATCAACTCTTAGGAAGAGAGTCAAGAAAATCTTAGAGAGGCGATATGCACCGCATAAATGCCCTGTATGCGGGTCCGTAGGCACTGTATACCGAGTCTCGACAGGTATATGGAAATGCAGGAAATGCGGTGCAACATGGGCTGGAGGGGCATACGTACCTAACACAGGCCTCAGCACCACGTACCCGCAGATAATGGTCTTAGACAAGGACGAGTTTTTATCCAAGTAATGGTATGGTATCATTTATCACATCACCTTAATTTTTGTTCGAGCACCAGTGAATAGGTGAACCAGTATAACCGTGGTCATAACTACTTCTAGGGAACCAGGTAACAGAACCCGAAGCTTTGTCAATGAATTAGTTACCATTCTTCCCGTGCTTGTGAAGGTTAACAGGGGCAAAGCCACGTTACTAGACCTATATGACATTTCTATATCAAAAAGGGCTAAATGGCTAATAATTGTGTATGAGAAGAAAGGCAATCCTAGTATGTTAAAAATATTCAAACCAGACATTCCTAAGTCAGGGCTTGACGAGAAGTATCGTATACTACTACGTGGCGTAACGCTCTACAGAGAGAAAGCCCGCTCTAAGCCTTCTACGTATAATGGAGAGTACTGCATATCATTCGGCGGTGATGAAGATGTTTATGCTCTTACAGGCATCGTATCAGAGGTAACTGGTTATAGGTTCTGTAAAGCCAATGTTGATTCAAATGTTAGGCGTATTAGGATATCCGTCGTCAATGACGTTAAAACTGTTTCATTCCACGATGGGAGAGGGAATCTAGTGGGACCTATAATAAGGGTGCGTAGAATTGAAGTTGTCAGTGACGATAACAGTTGAAGAAATGGAACCCAAATTACTTGACATAACCTGTAAATCTCTCGAGCCTGAAGTCGGAGAAGAGGAAAAATTGTCACGCGGCAAAGTAGACCTATACTGCGACAATAATAGGATTACTATTCGCCTAGAATCAGATAAACTAAGCAACACAGAGGCAATGCTGTCCTCTTATATCAACCTGCTAAAAATAATATTTGATGTCCACGAGGCTAACCTTTAATACTATCCCGCCACAGCGTTAACCCTGGGTGCAATGCAGATGGCAGAACAGGTTCCACCGGAAGTCCAGTCGCTTGCCGTTAGATACAACCAGTTAAGGGATTTTGTTTCCACTTTGCTGCAGCAAAAAATGGCGACAGAAGCTGAAATAGAAGAGCTGAAAAGACTGATAGACGTCCTCGAAAACAAGGTAGAAGACGACTATGTGTACGAGGCTATCGGAGGAGTTCTTGCAAAAAGGAAGAAAGATGATGTTCTATCAGAAGCCAAGGAGAAGCTAGAAATACTGGAGGCAAGACTCGAGAAGTTCAAGAAGCAGGAAGAGAAATACACCGCTGAACTCAAAGAAACTGAAGAAAAGCTGAAAGCTCTACTAGCGAAGCAGTACCAGACACTAGCCAAGTAAACGGGAAAGTATATTAAACTATTTTTAATTCCACTTAAACCAGTGGTTTTCCAAAGCAGATTTTACGGGCAACAGTGAACAACCCTAAGAGGGTTCTCGAGTTGGAAATAGACGAAGAAAAACTTTCATGCATACTAGAAAAGCTTCAAACCCGTCTTCAAGAGATACTCAAAGAACAACCATATAGAAAACTCGAGAAACTAGACATAGTCTTAGACGCTGATATACCTGATAATGACACAGCACTCAATCTTAAACTATCAGTAAGCGCAGACGGTAGTCGCCCAGTCACACCCAGCTATGATGAAATCTTAGCTCGGCTGATAGATAAATTGAGAGCAGAGTTCGAGGAGATCTTGGAAAATGGTGAATGTAACAATTAGAGAATTGGTCTCCAAGATAAGTGAATCTAACATTTGTTTAGTAACGCATAAAAACGCCGATCCTGACGCCGTCTCATCCGCCATAGCCCTCTATTTTATACTCAAGCAGCTACTACCTGTGGATAGAAACATTTACCTCTGCTTTCCTCAGGGTATGTCGACGGTATCCAGAAGACTATTAGAAGTAGCGGAAACCTGCATAGGGACTAGGATAACATATAAACAAGAATGTACAAGGAATAGTATCACTAATTATTCACTAATAATTTTAGACACAGCAAACCCCACACAGCTTGATTGTTTCAATAAATACTTGGAAGACCCTTCGAACGTTATAGTAATTGATCACCATAGGACTGGAACCCTTAAAGACCGAGCAACACTATACATTGGGGGAGAAGACTACTCTTCTACAGCTGAAATAGTGACCTACATCATCCAATCCTCACTCACCGAGGAAGTATCAAGCTCTACAAAAACAAGTTGCCTCGCCACACTTCTAATGTCAGGTATAATCTACGACACTAGGAGATTCCAAAAAACGGGACCCCATACCTTCTATGCAATGTCCATATTACAAAGAGCTGGAGGAGACTACGCCAGCGCCCTTTCCTTATTGGAGAAAGAGGCTGACAAGAGCCAGAGAATGGCGCTATTAAAGGCTTGCCAAAGGCTTATATTGAATGAAATATGCGGCCTTCTAGTAGCAGGTACACATGTGGGATCCTTTGAATCCGCCGTAGCTAGAACGCTTGTAAACATAGGGGCTGACGTTGCGATAGTGCTTTCAGATAAAAAGGATTACACTAGAATAGCGTTGAGATCAAGGAGTGAAACTATAGATGTGTCTGAATTCGCTTTATGGCTCTCCGAGAAATTCGGTGGTACGGGAAGCGGAGGAGGTCATTTCAGTAGTGCTCTCTTCGAAGGTTCAATACCTTGGAGTACGAAGAGTAGGGATAAAAAAGTGAAAACTCTCCTTGAATTCTTCGGTGAATTCTGTATTGAATGGAGGAAACGAAGAGAAAGCAAGAGTCTACATTGATACCAGGGAAAAGGGCAGCCCTGTTGCTTTATTGTTAGAGAAAAAGTTGTTGGTAGTATATAAGAGGCTGGATGTGGGAGATTACCTAATCTCCGGTGAGATCGTAATAGAAAGGAAAAGCATCACAGATTATATGAAGAGCATATATGATGGACGTTTATTCGACCAAGCATACCGCATGTCCTCTGCTTATAGCTTTCCTATACTGGTAATAGAGGGGGGTTTTGCCCCGTATAAAGACAGATATAAATTCAATTCTTCACTAGCATCTCTCCTAGTCAATTACGGAATACGAGTAGTGACCACCAGAGGCCCTAGCGATACTGCAGATCTGATATACTATATAGCAAAGAAGGTTCATTCAAGTAAAGGCCAGTTCATAGTGGTTCACAGGAAACCCAAACTATCAGATCCCAGGGAATGGCAGTTGTACATAGCTCAATCCCTACCTAATATAGGTCCAAAACTAGCCTCTAGGCTATTGGAGCATTTTGGTAGCATAGAGAAAATAGTGAACGCCTCAATCTCAGAGCTAGCAAATGTGCCGGGCATAGGTGAGAAGAGGGCAGTAGAAATTTACAAGATATTGCACATGAAATACGAGAAACGCAGAGGTAGAACCTATCATCTTGACGATTTCTCCTAGAAGACAATTCAGGTACAAGGCTAAGTCATTATTTAAAACCCCCGACAGGGAATCCACCCAAAACGATGTGTATATAGTGGGTGTAAGAAAATGGCCCGTTTCAAAATGGTATCTGAAATAGAGAAAATCATGAGAGACCTAGAGCATGTCAGGAACATAGGGATAATAGCCCACGTCGACCACGGGAAAACAACCACTAGCGACTCACTGCTCGCTGCAGCCGGAATGATCTCAGAGAGAATAGCAGGAGAAGCTTTGGCACTTGACTATTTGAGTGTAGAAAAGCAGAGAGGTATAACAGTTAAATCGGCTAACGTCAGCTTATACCACGAATACAAAGGTAAGCCCTACATTATAAACCTGATAGACACGCCTGGACACGTGGATTTCAGTGGCAAAGTTACTAGAAGCCTCAGAGTCCTAGACGGGGCAATTGTAGTAGTCGACGCTGTAGAAGGAGTTATGACTCAGACCGAAACAGTTATACGCCAGTCCCTCGAAGAAAGAGTGAGGCCACTCCTCTTCATAAACAAGGTTGACAGGCTCATCAAAGAGCTTAGGTACACCCCCCAGCAAATACAGCAGAGATTCGTTGAGGTCATCAGAGAAGTGAACAATTTAATAGATCTGTACGCAGAACCGCAGTTCAAGAGCAAATGGAAGCTTAATCCGGCTGATGGAACAGTAGCCTTCGGCTCAGCCAGGGATAAATGGGGTTTCACAATACCCATGGCCCAGCAGAAGAAGATAACGTTCGCAGACGTCATTGAAGCGTATAACAAAGGGAAGGAGGGCGTTGCCGAGCTGTCAAAGAAGGTTCCACTGCACGAGACGCTACTAGACATGGTAGTAAGGTTCGTTCCTAACCCAAGGGAGGCACAGAAGTATAGAATAGAGAAACTGTGGAAAGGGGATCTCAACAGTCCGCTCGCAAAAGCCATGATAGAGGCAGATCCAGAGGGCCCAGTAGTGTTCTTCATAAACGATATAAGAATAGACCCACACGCCGGCCTCGTTGCAACGGGAAGAGTCTTCTCAGGAACCCTTAGACCTGGAAAAGAGTTATGGCTAGTTAACAGCAGGATACAGCAGAAGGTTCTCCAGGTAAGCCTATTCATGGGCCCCTATAGGGAAGTAACAAAAGAGGTTACAGCAGGTAACATTGCCGCGGTTCTAGGATTAGATAAGGCAAGAGCCGGGGAAACAGCGGTCGACATTGAAGCTAAGGATATGGCGGCTCCCTTCGAAAGGATGCACTATGTAAGCGAGCCGGTGGTTACAATAGCGATCGAGCCCAAGAAACCGCAGGAGCTTTCGAAGATGATTGAAGCACTGAGGAGGCTGAGCATTGAAGATCCTAACCTAGTCGTTAAAATCAACGAGGAAACAGGAGAGTACCTGCTATCAGGCATGGGGCCGCTTCACCTAGAAGTGACACTTCAACTCCTCAAAGAAAACTACGGTATTGAAGTAGAGGCCAGTCCTCCAATAGTAGTTTACCGTGAGAGCATAAGGAAAGCTAGCCAGGTATTCGAAGGAAAGAGCCCCAACAAACACAACAGGTTCTACATATCAGTTGAACCTCTAAACGAGGAAACAATCAAACTAATGCAGAGTGGAGACATAGGTGAGGACCAGGACGTCAAGGAGAGAGCGAAAATACTGAGAGACAAGGCAGGATGGGACTACGATGAAGCTAGGAGAATATGGGCTTTCGACGAGAACCTGAACATCCTAGTGAATAAAACATCAGGTATACAGCACCTAAGAGAAGTCCAGGACACTATAATACAGGCCTACAGGCTAGCAATGAAGGAAGGCCCTCTGGCAGCAGAGCCTGTGAGAGGAGTAAAAGTGGTACTGCACGACGCTATGGTACACGAAGACCCAGCTCACAGAGGTCCAGCTCAGATATACCCTGCAGTTAGAAACGCCATTTACGCAGGTATACTAACGGCCAAACCCACTCTACTAGAGCCTATCCAGAAACTAGATATCAGAACACCCATGGACTATGTAAGTACAATAGCATCTGTGCTGGCTAAAAGGAGGGGTAAAATGCTGGACGTGATAAGCATGGGCCATGTTGCTAGGATCATAGCAGAAATACCTGTGGCCGAAACATTTGATCTCGCCGCAGAACTCAGAAGCGTCACAGCCGGAAGAGCGTTCTGGGGCACAGAATTCAGCAGATGGAGCCCAGTACCTGACTCAATGTTAGACGAGCTAATAAGGAAGATCAGAGAGAGGAAGGGACTGCCGCCTCACCCGCCCAAGCTGGACGATCTAATAGGCTTCTAAACCACTTTTCCTCTAAACCATATTTTTAACATAGAATTAACCGTTCCCCTTTTCCTATAAGAGAGAGTTAACTAAAGTTTATATATACAAATGTGGGCATGCTAATCTCACGGCTAGAGGGGATGCTTATGAGCATAACAGCATTACTGTCTGACCCCACGGTAGCTGCGATTACTGGACTACTGGTACTGCCCGCTGTTCTAATCATAGTTCTATGGCTAGTTGTAATCCTCATAAAGAAGATAGTTAGAGAGCACCCGTTGGTTGAGAAAACAGAGCCATTCAAGTATTTGAGGTATGAAGCTTCCAACCCACCGTCAGGAGAAGCCAAAACCCGGGTAGCCATGCAGTACCTGGGATACCTAATAGCCTTCCTCGCCCTAGAGCCCATAGTCGTACTTTCATTCATAATATTTAACACGACAAAACTCCTACTTGCACTCGAGTTCTACACAGTGTTCCTCGTAGTCTACATTCCCTTCCTAGCATATGCAGTGTATGAATCGAGAAAGGTCAGGGAATGGATGTGGAGGTGAAAGCATCTTTGACCGAAGAAAAAGGAAAAGCTTACGTCGGCAATCTCGACATATCCGCTAACAAAGCAGCCGAACTCCTAATGGACAAGGCCAAACTAGGGAAAATGGTTGACTGGGCAACAGCCTTCAGCTTATGGCCAGTTCACCTCACAACCAGCTGTTGCGGATGCGAGTTCGCCGCAACGTGGAGCCCAAGATTCGACGCAGAAAGATATGGTGCACTCCCATGGATCGCTTCCCGCCAGACCAACTTCATGATAATAGAGGGAA
>JALUZI010000234.1 GCA_027012045.1 Desulfurococcales archaeon | reverse complement strand
AAGACATCATCGCCCCCCATTATTACATGGAACTCCAGTTAAATCAATATTATAGTGTTATATAGGCCGAGGCTCAAAACTCATCCAGCGGTGAGAGCCTAGTGTCAACAACGAACTACAAGGAAATGGCTCAAAGGATGAAACAGATACAGGAAGAGCAAAAGAAAGTAGTGGAGAAAATGAAGAAGATCAAATACAAAATCGCTGTACTCAGCGGGAAAGGAGGGGTTGGCAAGTCGTTCGTAACAGCTAGCCTCGCAGCAGCCCTAGCCTCTCAAGGATTAAAAGTAGGCGTCTTCGACGCTGACGTTCACGGACCATCTATACCTACAATGCTGGGTTTAAAGGAAGGCATAGGCCTAACAGCCGATGAGAACGGTATCCACCCGGCAGTAGGTGCTTTGGGAATTAAAGTTGTATCAGTGGGTCTGCTCATCCCAAGTGACAGCACACCCGTCATCTGGAGGGGCCCCCTAAAGACAGGTGCTATAAGACAACTACTAGCTCAAGTCAACTGGGGGGACGTCGATTACTTACTTATAGACCTACCTCCAGGAACAGGAGACGAGCAGCTAACTATTGCTCAGCTCATTCCAAGCCTTACAGGAACGGTCATAGTAACCATTCCCTCAGAAGTATCTAGAGTGGTAGTGAAAAAGGCTATAGCTTTCACGAACCGGCTTAATATACCTGTAATAGGAATTATTGAAAACATGATTTACTTCGAATGCCCCGACGGGACTAAACACTACATATTCGGGAAAGGAGCAGCGGAATCGCTAGCTAAGGAATTCAACATAAGATATCTTGGAGGAATACCCATAGACCCCAAGATCAGGGAGAGCAACGACCGTGGAAAAGTCTTCTTCTTAGAGTACCCAGATTCACCTGCGACAAAAGCCTTCCTAGAAATAGCTAGCAAGATAAGAGAAGCAGTTGAAGGTAAGAACCAATAACAAAACAAAAAACTTTTTACACTATTCCCAGCCTTGAAGCCAGTTCCGATGCATCGAACTCCGGCGAGAGACGAATATACGCTTTCTTCTCTCCTTTCGGTGTAATCAGAATTCTTACACTCGCCACTTTCACTTGGTAGAGCTTCTCAACAGCATACTTCACATCACTCTTAGTTGCATCCCTCGACACAATCAGTGTAATCGTGTTCTCTTTCTCAACAAGGTTTGACGCTTTCTCAGTACTCACAGGGGCTATTATGACTTTTAGCGGGTCCTTCATCGCTAGATAACACCTCCGAATCTCTCTTTTAACTGTTCCAATGCACCCTCTGAATAAACCGTTAATCTTCCTGGGACTGCGCCTGGGGCCAGTTGTAGTACGTTAACAGTCCACCCTGTAGCCACATCTACTCCGGGGAGGTTTCTCACAGCTTTAGCTAAGGGTTTATTCGTACTGGATAATACGAATAGAATGCTCTTCCTCTCCTTATACCTTCTACCACGACGCTTGCCTTTACCCGCCCTGATCCTAATGCTGGAGGAAGACTTCTCTATATCTGAGTACAAGCCTATGTCCTGGAGTAAATTCACTGCATCCTTTATCTTACCGATTTCATCTTCTAGTGATGAGGGAATTATAACTGGAAGTCTTTCGGTACTGAACAAGTGTCCACGTGCTTTGACTAGTTCAGGGGTGGCTGTAGCTGATAACGCGCTAATAGTGCCTAGTATTTTTTCTTTCCGGTTTACTCTTTCATGTATGATCTTCTCAACCCTCGGCGGATGGGCTAGGTGGCCTCCGACCGTCATGTTGACGAATGCTGCTCTAGATGTCCCCTTTATTCTGGGAACCCTGGAGACTCCGTGGTGTGCGCCCCAGCTTTCGGCAGATGTTCTTTTACCGGCTAGTGGATCCCTGCCTTTCGGCTGAAGTTTTGCCGTGAACTCTGAGTAGTATACTCTTTTTATCAGGTCTTTTCTAACCGGGTAGCTGAATAGTTCGGGGAGTTCTTTCTCCTCGAGCTTCTTTTCCTCTGGGTTGTACAGTAGTCCTATTGCCTGGTTTGAAGCGTAGAGTTTTAATCCTGTTGCGAACCTCATGTTTAAGCACCTCTATTAGTTACCCTGTTTGGATGATAGGCTGAAGTATGTGATTACAGGCTTAATATCGTCTAGTTTGCTTATCCATGCCGGAGGTCTTACAGGGTATCTCAGTACTATAGGTCTCTTGGCTGGACCTGGAATTGTACCTTGTAGTACCACAAAGTCGGTTTTCACGGTTCCATAGTTTAGGAACCCGCCGCTTGGCGTGACCTCGTAGCCGTTCTCTCCTATCATAAGTATCCTCTTGTTGTACTCGGTTCTCCTATGGAACCCTAGCTGGCCCGCCTGCGGGGTTTCGCTCCATGTTCCTCTGCCATGGCTTCTTGACCCCGATTTCCTGCTTCCCTTCCTGTGCTTGTGCCACCTCGGCAATTCTTTTACTCCAAACCTCTTTATCATACCCTGGAATCCTTTTCCTTTGGTCACTGCTATTACGTCCACAAAGCTACCTAGCTGAAATACCTCTGAAACCCTGACTTCCCTACCTATTATATCTTTAGCATACTCCAGTATGCTGGAAACTTCTTTCCCGCCTACCTTTAGTTCTATCAGGTCTGGCTTTTTCTTTTCCAGTCCACCGGCTAGCTTAGGCTGGGATGCGGCTATGACTTTTATTATAACATTGCTTCTATTCTGTATCTTGTTCTCCAGTTCCTTGATCTTCTTATCGAAGTCGAATGCTCCTAGTGTTTTAATTTTCCTAGCCAGTTCAAGGCTATCCGGAGGAGTTGTCCATGCTTCGCCCAGTGTTTTCAAGCCAATGTTAGGGTCGTAAGCATATGCCCTTACTGCTAGTGGAATCATGGGAGGGGTCTCTACCACGGTGACCGGCGTGAAAATCTCCATTCCATGAGTAGGAGACCCCTCTCTCTGGTCGATGATGAAAGCATGTGTCATACCTGCCTTGTAGCCCAGGAATCCCAGTAGGACAGGTTTATCCGGTTCAATGGAAGGCCAGCTTTTAACGCGCGGTACAATGCTGGAAGCTCTTTTACGCGGTCTAACCCCAAGGCTCCCCCTTCTTGGAGCGTGGTGTTTACGTGCACCCATCTGTCAGCATCCTCCTTTCTCTGTTACACACCTTTATACTCCTCAAAAACCATACAGTCTCTATTAGGGTTAAAAACTATTCTATTGCCGTTTAACAAACATTCTCTGATAACGCTATATCGAGGATCTTCCTGTTAACCCGTTTGAGGAAACCTCTCGTATATACTTTCAACAATAGCCTATCTAGAAATGAGAGTTCTACTTTTGCTCCCGCCGCCCTCGGATGACCTCCCCCGCCTAGGTTATAAGCTATTCGCTGCACGTTTACCTTTTTGCTTCGAAGCGATATAGAGCCGTTCTCTTTTACTATGCAAGCTATGTCAGCATTTGTCCTTGAGAGAATGTAGGACCCTACGAAACTATTTGTTGGCGGGCCTCTGACTTTGATTGTTGAGGCTACACAGCAATTATTTCTGCATGACCTAACTATGCGTTTGTCTATCCTTGAATAATTCTTTAGTTCTATATTCACGTACTCCTTGAGAAGCTCCTCAAGCTCTTCATCCCACAGATTAAGTTCCGAGAGTTTCTTTAAGACTAGGTTTCTCCTCTCATCACCCTGGCTTCCATTTAGCGTGACTATTCTAAACAATTTGGGAGCTAGATGGTGGTTCCATAACCATAGATCGGCTGCACAGACAGCATTTACAAGGTCGTCTAGCATGTTTCTAGCTTCAGCTGTTAAATCGGAGCCCTTAGGAGCGTATTTATAGACTACTCCTGTCGCGCATGTACCGGTATCCACGTGTAGTTTGATTCCTAGTTCAGTTAGGTTTTCAACCCATTCTTTATCCCATCTATGGTGGTCATACCATTCTATTGCAGCAACTTTTCCAACAGCGTTCTCTAAGGTCTTTACCAGTTCCCCGTATATTTTAGTGTTTATACCTATATCCGATATCACTATCTTGTCTTCATCCTCTAAGTACTGGATGAAAGGCTCTAGTTTTTCATGGATGTTATAAGGCTCTACATATGTCACTAAGACATCTGGATCCTGTGGTTTTTTACCGTTTAAAACAAGGTATACTGCAGCGCTACCAACGCCGTCTAAGTCTGTATGCGTAAAAATGTATAGCATTATAGTTAGCATCCCCTCATTAAGCCGTCTATATTCGCGGTATACTTGTCTATTGCAGGTTTAAGCTGGTTGTATGTATCTTCTAAGCTCTGGGGTATAACTTTAGTCCCGCCTATTACGGGCATAAAGTTAGCATCTCCAACCCATCTCGGGACTATGTGTACGTGTACATGGTCATCTATTCCGGCACCGGCGGCTCTTCCAATGTTAACGCCTATGTTGAACCCGTCTGGTTTATAGGCTTCTCTAATCGCTTTTACTGCTTGTTTTAATGTCACTGAAAGTTCGAGGAGCTCACAACTGTCCAGATCCTCGATACTCGGGACATGCCTGTATGGGACCACCATTATATGCCCTGTATTATAGGGGAACTTGTTGAGGACTATGTATACTCTTGTTCCTCTGTATAGAACTAGGTTTCTTTTATCGTCGCTTTCCTTTGCTATTTTACAGAGTATGCACTCGTTTTTGCCTTCATTCCCCTTATTAAGCTCGTTGTTTTCCACTGTTTCTTTAATGTAGCTCATTCTCCAAGGAGCCCATAGTATTTTTCTTTCACCCTCCATTAATACCACCGAATAGGAGTTGAAGTGGAAGGTCTCCAATTATTATGCTTAGTATGAAACCAAGTAGTATAAATAGAACGAACGGTATGCCAGGTGTTATCCATATGAAGCTGTCCTCACCTATCTCACGGCTTTCCAGTAAGGACTTAATTTTTTGTTTATGCTCCTCGGGCTCCTCCTCAACCTGGAAGCTGTACCTAGTTACTAGTTCCCCGTTTTCATATGTAGTTAGCGGGAACCAGAACCCCTTGCTGTTCACATAATCTCTCGGCCGTTTGGGAACACCTAGGAAACACATTATATAGCCCCGGGGGACTTCTCTTATAGCCCTGCGTCTGTCTCTGGAAACGAGGTTATAGAGGCAGAAGTATATGGGGATCAGTGCGGATACCACTGCAGCGTATACGACAGTCATGAAAGGTGTGGGGATTAATCCTTCCCCGACTAGTTGCTTTGGAACTGTTAATGCTATAACTGCCACGGCATAGAGGTCGGCCCCACCCATGTATCCTATGTAGTAAAAGGCACCAACTATAGCGATAGCTATAATGGAGAAGAGCGTATAACCGTACAAATCCAGGTTCAAACCTGCAGTAATGGCGGACGTAAAAGCCAATAATAAACCTATGATGCCTGTAATTAACCAATACTTGGGTTCTATTTCTCTTTTAACTATATCCCAGTACGACGCTATTAGAAGCACGAATAAGACATAAAGGTCCCGTGTAACTACCCAGTAATCCGTCATAGGTGATCATGCCCTTTGAACAAAGCCTCTGGTAATAGAGAGTGTGGGATTCTCTGCGAATATATGTGTAAGCGTTGGAATAGGCGGGGAGCGGTTGAGTCCAGCTATTCAACGCGGAATCCTAGATATCTTGTAAAGAGGTTAAGTCCCCATAGAGAAAGCGTTGAGGATCTAACTGTCTTTTATTGGATAGTGAGAGATAATTGGCTTTTGAAGATTTTCTGTAAGCCAGGACTGAACTATAGGGTCGAGTACGCTGAGGAGGTAGTGTTTGACGAAATGAGTAATTTAAATATAAAGATCAGGAAAATAAGGGGCTTCGTCGATAAGGACCTAGTATGGGAAAGCGTGTGGATGGGCTCGAAATACTCCTTTAAAATAGAAACAGAATGTTCGGGCAGATGCCCTGAATAGCACTAATCGTTACTCCGGGTCCCTGATACCCCATTCTGTTATGGCAAAGACTGTTTCTCCCTCTGGCAGATGAGGTGCATCAACTATTCTCGCTATCCTCTTGTTGCCCCTGCTCTTCTTTAACTGTATCCTAACTCCGGGCGCGTGGTATAGTACGTGTCCTCCAACAGCCTGTGTAGGGTCTCCGTAGAACACGTCCGGCCTAGACATCACTTGGTTAGTTATAACAACTGCAATGTTATAGACCTCCGCTAGTCTAACCAGCTGGTGGAGGTGTTTATTGAGTTTCTGCTGCCTAGCCGCTAGGTTCTCTCTGCCAGGGTACTCGGCTCTGAAATGGCTTGTGACGGAGTCGACAACTACTAGTTTAATGTTCTCTTCTCCCACGAATTCGAATAGCTTACCTACTACTTCCATTTGATGGTTACTGTTGATTGCGCGTATCCAGTATATGTTCTCCATTACTTCATCCGGATCCAATCCTAGTCCTTTAGCCATTGCCTCAATTCTCTCCCAACGGAACGTGCCTTCAGTGTCTATGTAAACGGCTTTACCCCTTAGACCGCCCTTATCCTCTGGTAATTGCACATTAACCGATAACTGGTGGCATAACTGGGTGTTATGCAGGATTAACCCTTCAGGTGATATGAAGTTGTGTGTGCCGGGAACGACTAGATCGTAAACCCAATCGTCGTAGTGTATGATCTTGATATTTTTGACTAGTAAATAATCTAACTTCGTGTTTCCAGCGAGTTGACCTGAAGGAGGATTATTTATTACAACAACACGATCATTGACCTGTAGTTCTCTCGCCGGCTTCCATTTTACTCCACCGTCTTCACCGTATACGAGAACTGGATGGTTCCTTGTAACTTTCACTGTACGCCCATCTTGTAATTCCAGTTCCACGAGGTTCCTCACTTTTTCCCTGTAAATGTATTCTGACCTGACCCTGATCACACTTCCAGAGCGATCGTTGAATGATAGAACATCCACATTTCTGAGAGGAACAGCGTACCCGTTGTCAAACGGTTTTTCGCCATTGATCTCAGCATATTTCCAGTACATCTCTTCAATGGTTTCTATATGAGTCGAGTCGTCATTATAGTATAAGACAAGGGTGTCCTTTGAGAAGCACTTACCGCTACCGTATTCTCCGAATACCTCTGTTAACATGCGGGTTTCAATACCGCCTCCCAGGAGTTCATCCAGGTTTTTACTTGAAGTAGTTATTTTACGTGTATTCATCCGTTCACGCTTAAGCTCTAATGCCGTCTTAAATGTTATATTGAGCGCCTTGCGGGCAGCTGATATTATTTTCTGCGCAGTCGTCACAGGTATACCAGTATCAACACTAAGCTCCTCCGGTGTGACAACTGCTATAGCCTGAAGAGTCGTATATCCAGCATCTTTAAGCTTGGAGATCGTTGTGGAACCTATTCCAGGGATCTTACTAAGACTGTCAATACCGTGTTCCTCGTGTTCCGGTTCCTTTACTTCTTCCTTCTTACCCATTAGGAAACACCCGGCTACTTCTAACCCTTAGAAGAATGAGTGTGTAATAAAGGTATTAAACATGAACATATCTGACTGTAAAACAGAAGACGGTTGACTGGAACTAAAACGTATAGCATAGAGAAGTAATGGGGTAGCATGAGATGAAAGTACACATAGTACACGCCAAAGATTTCTGGTTCAAATCAAACAAGCCAGCCACAAAAATCAGGGAAGAACCCAAATCATTAGAGAGCCCCTTGAGCAATACATTAGTCATATTCACAACAGTGGAACAGGGAGATGACGAGGTCCTCGAAAGGATACTGCCGTCCATACTTGAAGATATCAGAAATCTAGTCATCTCTCTAAAACCCTCGTCGATTGTTTTGTATCCATATGCTCATCTCTCAGAGAATCTAGCCCCACCCTCAAAAGCTATTGAAATCCTAAACAAGTTATACAGCAAGCTAAAAGAAACGATGCCTAACATAAGAATAGAGAAAGCTCCCTTCGGATGGTATAAGGAATTCTCGCTACACTGCTATGGCCACCCTATGAGTGAACTATCAAGGCGCTACGGTAATTATACCAGGGAAGAAAGAAAACAATGTTTCGATGTAAAAGAAGCTATTGAGAAAATTGATGTAAAACCAGCTTACAAAGATGTATTTAAACGATGGGGTTACCTCGACAATAAAGGCATATTCACAGTACAGCTTAACTCGTTTATCGCGATGATACAGTCTGTTCTAGGTGACTCACTAGCACTGAACACAATACCATCGTGCAACGTGAGCGACTTTCTCTATAACCCGGAACCAAGCCCGGCTTTGATAATTGATGCAAACGGGTACCACTACATTTCAGCTGGAAAAGAACTACTTATTGAAACGTTAAACAAGCTGTTCGACAGGAATATTTCAGTTGTAAATGAAAAGATCAAACTAGAGGACGTGGAAATAGGAACATGCATTAAAGAGAAATGTGTAACGTATCCTCTGGAGGCAATCCTCGTTTTAAGGATATACCTCTCCCTTAAAAGGGCAGAGAACGGGGAAACCCCAACATTAGAATGCTGGTTGACACCATGCAACTTCTACATAGCAACGGCAACAGGAGATGATGAGGAGGCATTTCAAGCAGAGAATATAGCAAAGATGCTGGAGAGCCGGGGGAATGCACGTATATGCATAGATAAAAGGCCAATCAGGCTCGGCAGGAAATTCAGGGATGCGGGTAGATACTGGAGCAATTATACTGTAATAGTAGGCAAAAACGATCTGTCGAAGGGAGTAATAAACATTAGAGATAGGAGAAGCGGGGTACAATTCACTTTAACCACCAGCAAGTTAGATGAGGAACTATCAGAGATATCAGGAAAGTGTAAAGCACCTATCGGGTATATAAAAGTGTTGGAAGACTGAAAGAGTTCAGTCTATCCTCTTAACAACCACGTGGAAAGTGTTCTTCTTGCAATACGGGCAGTAGTGATAAATCTTCCCCATCTCATGCAGGTTAAAACTAACATCCAACTTCCACTCTCTGCCACACTCTGTGCAACGGAGTATCCAGCTCGTCAAAAACCAGCACCCTAGACAAGTTTTAGATAAGTCCACGGCTTTTAAGTTTCTCATGAACCTTTCTGAGAACTGATCTAATCTCCTTTCTATTCAAAGGGTCCCCGTGAAGCTCTGCTGCAGCCCTTCTTATGCTATTAGTTCTAGTTAAAACCCGAAGAATCGCCAGCTCTCTATCGCTTAGCTCTTTATTCAGATATCGTAGCCCAATCCTAGCTATAACCGCTGGAGGGAGTTCCACGGAGGAATTTTCGCCAGGGCCAATAGTGTTTTTAACGTGGAACCGGATCACTGTAACCATGGAATCAGGGTCTACACGTTCTCTTGGATAAAGTTTTCTTAGTGTCCTGATTAAACTATCCAAACTGTCAAACCCGTCATTCCTTATCTCCTCCATACTAAGGTCCTTTAATTTCTTATGTGCAACTTCTTCAATTTCAACCAGTGCTATAGGCCTGCCACCGCTATGAACGATTAGTTCACGATATTTTGGCTTCAGGATCCCAAGTCTTATGGTTGACCTTTTTCTCCCTGATAGAATAGCTTCAGCAAATTCCTTCTTCACCATCAGATGTCTGCCAATAAACTTTACTCTAACCAATTGTTTATCCCTAGAGTATTGAGGATCAAGGGTAAGGTTATATTTTAAGAACTCCAGTCACCAGCGGATTTAATGTTGGGGCGATGACGGAGGTTCCACCCTAGTAAACCGTCTAACCGGGGTGGACTATGACTGGATAAAAGATGAATTAGGGCCAAAGCACTGAGCCCCCCCGTAGTGGAGTACTTATATAATTTTAAAACATGTAAGACTAAACTTTAGGTATATGTAAAATTAGAATGAAACCATATACGAATGCTAATTGATAGAGGTTCACGATATGTGTGGTATAGTCGGCGTAACCGCGGCTGATAGTAGTGTCTTCCAAGGGAAAACAATAGGGAGAGTGCTAAGAGAACTCCTCAAGATGCTGGAGTACAGGGGCTATGATAGTGTAGGTATAGCCGTAATATCTGATGGGAACATTGTTGTGAGGAAGGGTAAGGGGAAGATAGACGAGGTATCGGATAAACTTAAGTTCGACGAAATAACGGGTTTAACAGGCATTGGGCATACACGATGGGCTACCCACGGCGTGCCTAACGATACGAATGCTCATCCCCACAAGGATTGCGAGGGTTCAATTGCCCTAGTTCACAATGGGATAATCAAGAACTTCAGTGAAATCAAGAAGAAACTTGCGGGGAAAGGGCATGTGTTTAAAAGCGATACTGATACAGAAGTTATAGCGCATCTCCTAGAGGACAAGCTTTCAGATCACAACCGGAAAACGTTTCTAACAGCTTTAAAGGAGGTCCTAGAAGAGCTTGAGGGTAGCTATGCCCTTGCAATACTCTATAGTAGAGATGGTGAAAGGATCTATTTCGCGAAGAAGCTCAGCCCACTGATTATAGGTGTGGGTAATAGGGTTAATCTAGTGGCAAGCGATATACCTGCGCTCCTTGAATATACGAGTACTATTATTCCGTTGAAAGACGGTGAGTACGGGTGGATTTCACCTGATAAAATTGTGATCAAATACGGGGATGAACTTGTAGACTATAAGGCTAGGATCAAAACCGTCGACTGGAGTATCGAGAACGTGTCTAAAGCAGGGTATCCCCACTTTATGCTAAAAGAAATTTACGAACAACCTTTAGCTCTTAGAGAGACTTTCTACGGTTTACAGTCAGACCCTAATCTAGAGTACATAGTTGAGAGGCTAGTAGAGTCGGATAAGGTCTACATAACTGGGGCAGGGACAAGTTTCCATGCAGGCCTTGTATTCAAATATTTCTTATCTAAGATAGGGGGAAGAGCTTCTCTTCCATTCATCTCCTCGGAGTACATGCAAGTGACAGAGGAAGTAGGGGAAAATGATGTTTTAATCGCCATAAGCCAGAGTGGTGAAACCATTGACACTTTAACTGCTGTGAGATCATTCAAAATAACCGGTGGGAAAGTAATAGCAGTATCAAACGTTCTAGAAAGTGCTATTCCCCGGGAAAGCGACTTCGCTATATACATGAGGGCCGGGCCTGAAATAGGTGTGGCAGCGACTAAGACTTATCTAACACAGGTAATAACATTGTCCTATATAGCGATCCAATATGGCTACAAGTCAGGGCGCTTGACCAGTAGTGAATACAGGGATCTCATAGAGAAACTCTCTTATGCCCCACAGCTGACGGAGTCCTCGATACGCTATAGTGAACCGTTCGCTAAAATGTATTCTAAAGATCTCAAATATAAGAAGAGCATGTATATCCTCGGAAGAGGACTAGGGTCTATACTAGCGCTGGAAGCTGCTCTTAAAGTAAAGGAAATAGATTATATCCACGCCGAGGCATATCCGGCTGGTGAAAGTAAGCATGGACCGATTGCCCTGGTCGAGAAGGGGTTTCCCGTGTTTTTCCTTTACACGTTAAACCACAGGGCTGAACTGGTGGGTAACATGAAGGAAATGCATTCCAGGGACGGCGAGATATACGTATCCACACCCGACCAGGAGGCTATTAGAGACAGTATCAGAGACGCGAGGGTAATCCCGGTACCAATATATGACAACGAAATCCTCGAACCCTATGCTCATATACCGGCGTATCAGCTACTCTCATACTACATCGCCGTCGAGAAAGGATATGACCCTGATAAACCTCGCAATCTAGCTAAAACCGTTACTGTAGAGTAGGTGGTCGTTTTGATTGGAATAGTATTAGCAGGGGGGTACGGGAAAAGACTCCTGCCATTGACCAAGTATAAGAGGAAACCGTTCATAGAACTACTGGGGAAAACACTCATCGATTACACGGTCGATTATTTCTTGGATGCCGGTATTAGGGATATTATTGTAGTGGGCAGAAAAGAAGATTATTCGCAGTACAAAAGGAAAGGGGTTAAACTGGTTCACCAGGAAGGGCTGGGTGAAGACGACGCTCTAAAAGCGGCATACGATTCAATAAAAAGTAAAGAAGACAGCGGGCCGTATGTTATAGGTTTCACCGGGTTCGTTGCCTCTCCCAAAAACATAGTTCGTATGTCACTTCAGCACCACTCAGAGTCTAGCTATCCCAACACCATTGTTATAACCCCCATAGTCTCTGGCTTAGAAACGTACGGGGCGGTGCATCTAGAAGGGGATAAAGTGACGAGGTTTCAGAAGGAAACTAGTAAAAGCGGGTATGTATTCGCGGGAACTCTAGTACTCAACTATAGAGGGTTGGAAACACTGGTCAATGAGGGTTTCGTTCAGGGAATAAACATCCTGGCCAAAACAGGGAAACTCGGGGGGTACATATGGAGTGGAGAATGGGTTGAAATCGGGTATCCCTGGGACCTACTAGAGGCTGGGGCGCTTCTGCTTAACAGCGAGCTAAACAATATGGTTAGTATTGGAAGAGGATCCGTCGTGTCCCACACTTCCATAATAAAAGGCCCCGTTTACATTGGGGAGAACGTGTATATAGATGAGAATGTGTACATACAAGGGCCGGCTTATATTGGGGACAACAGCTTCATAGGGTTCGCCAGTTATATTAGGCCCTATACGATAATAGAGAGGAATACTATAATAGGCTCTAGGAACGAGGTCAAAAGATCCATAGTAATGAAGCAAACGAGAACGGGGACCGGCGTCATAGCGGCCGACACGATTATAGGTGAGAACAGCGATGTTGGGGAGTATGTTGTTTTCAGGAGTTCGTTCATCAAAGAACTTCCTCCTAGAATCAGGGACAAAGTCTTCTACCGGCATAAGAAGCCCAAGCTCGGTTCAATCATCGAGCCGAAATGCCGTATAGACCCGCTGACACTGGTTTCTCCTGGCGAGATAATAGAGTGTGAAAACCAGAGCTAACTTCCCAGTTTTACTGGATAGATATAGGGGTCAGCTGAGACAGGTGTCCTCACTTCTCAGACTTACTGGGCTCTTCATCCCGGTTTATCTCGTTATCAGGTTTTAGAGTATAAAGTTATGTTGCCTGCGACTGCACTACCTTACTATCAGGGTGGTCTAATTAGAAGGAATAAAAATTCATGACACTGTTTATGAGATAAGCCGGTTCCACAGAATTCCGGGATCTAAAGGCTACAGAGACGCATCGGAATATATTATAGATCAGCTGAGGGACACCGGCCTAGAGGTGGAGTTCATAAATCTAGGAGACACCGTTTACTATAGTAGGCCTCCTGGTTGGACTGTAAAGAATGCTTGGATTAAGTGGAGAGACGCCAAGTGGGAATTTAATAGTATAGCAACGTTACTGGCTGCATACTCTCATGGTACTAGGGGGAACGTTATAGAAGCTGATGTTACAACTGGAAAATGTAGTGGAAAGGGTGTTCTATTGACATCCAAAAATCCAGTGGTTCTCTACAAGGAATGCGGGGATCAGTTAAACACGTTTGACGCCCTATTGTATTATGTCGATAACGAGAATAGAACGCCGAGCGGTTTTCCATACATAAGAATCCCCGTCTTCCTCTCGAAAAAACTGGATATCCCTGTCTTCACTGTGTCTAGATTATTGGCGCAACGGATAATTAGGAAGAACAGTAAAGTAGAGTTATTCGCCGATATAGATACCCGCGAGCATTCAATCCCTATTATTAGAGCCGGGGTATACGGCAAGCTAGACGAGTATGTTGTGGGTATATCTCACTTATGCCACCCTCAGCCGGGGGCGAACGATAATGCAAGTGGAGCTGCAACACTGTTATGGATAGCTAGTAAGCTGGCATCACTAGAGAAAGAAGGGTGGCATCCTAGATTCGGAATCAAATTGTTCTGGGTTCCAGAGTATTTAGGGACGTTTTACGCTCTGGAAGACCGGTTCCTTGATCCGGGGAAGGCATTGTTCGCCGTAAATCTAGACATGGTGGGGGGAGACCCTGCTATTAACGGTGGATCTCTAAATCTTATCGAAACAAGCCCTTCGAGGCCAGGACTTGAGGAGTCGGTTGCAAGTTATTTCCTAGAAAAAGAGTTCTCCTCCAATAAGTCGTGGGCAGGTTACTCTAGTGTACCCAAGGCTCCAATAGTAAACGGTGCTGTATTCGAGTTTGGCAGTGACCACGATGCACTCTCATCATACGGTATACCGGCTATCATGCTGAACCAATGGCCTGATAGGTTCTACCATACTAATGAAGATTCACCTGACAAGATCTCTCCTTTTATGCTGGAGGCCGTGGGGAGAGTAACCCTTGAGACCGTGAAATTCATTTCTAATATGAAGGAAGAGGATGCAGAAAGGTATTCAAGTATGGCTTGGAGGTATGTGTTCAGAGTTCTAACCAGGATATATGGAGGGGACCAGGGGCAAATATTGCCTGGTATAAGGGCTTTCCAAACAAGGCTTAGCCTGGTAAAGGTGGAAGGTTACTCGGCAAGCATAAAGTCTTTCATGGAGGAACAATTGCATAGAATGAAGATATTAGTTGAGTCTCTGCTCTACTTAAACACGAAATATGACGCAGACAAGTGCTTTGGAGACGAGTCCTATGCACCGATCCATAAGTATCCGCCCGGGTGGATAGTAGAGAAACTCAATGTTGATTTGGCGGATAAGTGGTACGACCCGAAGATAAGAACTCTTCTTGTTGAGTTCTACAGGTTAGCTAACAATGGATTTAGAGGAACTGAGATAGAGGAGTATCTTAAAGGCTACTATGGACTTAAAGACAGTACAGACCTGTGCGTGGTCAAAGATTTTATTAGAGAACTGGAGAAGATGAACATTCTCAGAATAGTAAGGTGATCCTGGTGGACGAAACAATAGATTATACAGACTTCTCGAAAATAGATCTCAGAGTCGGTAAAGTAGTTGAGGCGGAACCTGTACCTAACTCTAGGAAACTCATCAGGCTCATAGTTGACCTAGGAGACGAGAAAAGGCAGATCCTTGCAGGACTGGCTAAGTGGTACAAACCCGAAGACTTCATGGGAAAATACGTTATTGTTGTTGCTAACCTGAAGCCAAAGAGAATGGCGGGACTCGTCAGCCAGGGCATGCTATTGGCCGCCGGTTGCACGGATGATACTAAACCAGTACTCCTAACGGTTAGCGAAGAAGTAAAACCCGGAGAGAAGATATGTTGAACATCAAACTGGGATATCCTTTTTATGCTGGGTCAGATAGCCTTCAAACAATAGGCGGACCAGGGCAGTAAGGTGGATGTTTAATGGGTGTTGTGGCTGCATTAGCTAAAATGGCTAATTACATACCGACTATATCAAAACCTGTCCAGAAACCCTCTCTCTATAGGAGACTTGCATGGACAGGTATAGTGCTCGTGATATACCTGATAATGGCTAACACACCGCTCTACGGAATAGCAAAACAGGGACAGACTCAGATAGACTTGCAGAGAATAATTTTCGCCTCGAAAGCCGGTACACTAATGGAGCTCGGCATAGGACCCATAGTAACCGCCGGCCTTATCCTCCAAGTCCTGATAGGCGCCAAAATAATAGACATGGATCTAACCGACCCGGATGATAAGAGAACATTCACAGCAGCCCAGAAAACACTGGCCGTACTCTTCGGCATCTTCGAGGCAAGCATGTATGTTCTCGGATGCAGGTATTGGACTCTGGCTCCAGGAGCCGGTAACCCGATAACAGGGTGTACCGCATCATGGTTTGATAGAACGCTTGTAATCATAGAACTCAGCCTATCCACGTTTATAGTCATATTAATGGACGAGATGCTCCAGAAAGGATGGGGGATAGGGAGCGCTATAAGCCTCTTTATCCTAGCTGGAGTAGCCGAAACAATGATGTGGAGCCTCCTAGGATTCGTCCCCGGGACAGCTAACTACTACGGGTTCATACCAGCACTGCTGAAGACTCCATTCATGGATCTAATAGTGAGGCCTAGAGGGTTCCCGGACCTAACTGGTTTGATATTCACTATAGGAATAATATTGCTTCTGGTATACACGCAGTCAACGCGTGTCGAGATACCTATTACATCGCAGAGAATGAGGGGGATAAGGAGCAAGATCCCCCTGCAGTTCATGTATGTGACGAACATACCTGTTCTCCTGCTCGGTATAACTGTGGCCGACCTCCAGTTACTCGGTAACCTAGCTACTAACCTTATGAACCCGAACTCGATATGGAGCAAGATGCTGAGGGATACAGTGTACTATCTAAGCCCGCCTAGAGGAGTCTTAATGTCGCTGGCAGACCCGTTGAAAACCACTATATTCGCAGTTTCATGGATATTGATATCAATACTATTCGGGTTCATGTGGGTCGAAATAGCTGGGCTCAACCCGTCCCAGCAAGCAGAGAACCTCGTAAAGTCAGGAATGGAGATACCTGGTATGAGGAGGAACCCCAAGATAATAGAGAAAGTACTTGCAAAATACATCTACCCATTAACACTATTGAGCTCTATCCTGGTCGGCATAATAGCCGTGACAGCGGATATATTCGGAGCCTACGGGAGCGGTACAGGAATACTACTAGCAGTAGGCATAATATACCAGTACTACACCATGATCTCATACGAGAGAGCATTAGAGACATACCCGTTACTACGCCGTATACTGGGTGAAGAGTGATGAGAAACCCGTTTAGAGTAGCAATAGTAACGGGTATACCTGGAGTGGGGAAGACCACTGTACTCCAAATGGTAGAGGAGGAAGCCAAGAAGAAAGGGATAAACCTCTTCATAGCCAACTACGGGACATACATGACTAGGACAGCTGTAGAGGAGGGTATAGCCCGGGATAGAGACGAACTTAGGAAACTAAAGCTTAGAGACCAACTGGAACTGCAGAGGCTGGCTGCCAAGAACATAATTAAGGATGCATCTGAAAAGCTAGGTGAAAACGGGTTCCTCATCGTGGACACTCATAGTGTAGTGAAGACGATAGTAGGCTACTGGCCCGGTCTTCCAAAGCATGTAATAGACGTATTCAAACCCGATCTAATCGTCTTAATAGAAGCTG
>JALUZI010000233.1 GCA_027012045.1 Desulfurococcales archaeon | reverse complement strand
GAAGTGGGCCGGGCTAGACGCCCTCGTGATCACTGGATCACTTGAGAAGCCAGGCGTTCTAGTAGTAGAGGATGAAAACGCGAGGATAGAGAGTGCAGGTGACATATGGGGGCTGACAGTCTCTAAGGCGGAGGATGAACTCAGGAAAACATACAAGGGCTTCGATTCCTGTGTCATAGGCCCTGCTGGAGAGCATCTCTCCAGGATAGCGGACATAGACTGTAACGGGAGGCAAGCGGGGAGAACAGGGCTCGGAGCAGTTATGGGGGCTAAGAAGCTTAAGGCAATAGTTGCCCGGGGCTCAAAAGGGTTCGCTGCGGCGGAACAGGAGGTATTGAAGGAATCTGCGAGGAAGTGGAGCCTGGCCCTCCCCAAGACTCCTGGCGGGAAGGCACTAATGGAGTACGGTACCCCTAATGTTGTACGGCTCACCGAGCCTCAGGGCGTCTTCCCCGGGTTGAACTGGAAGAGGAGTACTCTCTCCTGGTGCGGGAACCGTGAGGAGGCCAGGGAGAGGTTTGCCTCATTCGAGTCTGAGAACAGGGTTGGGAGGAACCCGTGCCCCCACTGTAACAGGCCTTGCAGCCAGGTCATTACCGCTATGAATCCCCTGGAGGGAGGGAAAGCTAAGGTTGACGGGCCTGAATACGAGGTACTGTACAGTCTGGGTAGTGATGTAGGGCTGTGCGACCCGTGGCAGGCTGCGTCTCTGGCCTACATGGCCGACGAGCTTGGGTTCGACGCTATTAGCCTTGGAGCAGCGCTTGCATGGGCTATAGAGTTGAATGAAAAGGGTCTCCTAGGTGAATACGCTAAGGGATACGAAGGCCTAACCTGGGGGTCAACAGGACTACTGTTCAGGCTTGCAGCAGACATGGCTTACCGTAAGAGCAGGTTGGGAGAACTACTGGCAGACGGAGTGGCGTGGGCTGTAAGAAAGTTCAGGTGGGGCATGGATGAAGCGGTAAACGTGAAAGGCCTAGACCTACCGGCCTACGATGCTAGGGGGCTCAAAGGGATGGCTCTAGGCTACGCCGTAGCGAGCCGCGGGGGAGACCACCTGACCAGCGGGATGTACGCCTTGGAGCTAGGCGGCTCCCTATGGATATACAGGGACATAGACCCCCTGAAATATGAGGGTAAGCCTGTCATAGTGCAGAACATGGAGAACCTGTTCGCCCTATACGACGCATTGGGAATATGCAAGTTTAGCAGGAAAGAACTAACGCCGGAGGAGCTAGTGGAGCCTGTTAACGCCGTACTGGGATCCAGTTTAAGCGTGGGTGACCTTCTGACCGTGGGGGAAAGAATCGTCACTCTTGAAAGAGTCATCAATGTTAAGCTAGGTCTAACAGATAAGGACGACACGCTGC
>JALUZI010000232.1 GCA_027012045.1 Desulfurococcales archaeon | reverse complement strand
ACGACCTGAAATCCAGTAAGGCGGTTTTCCGACTGTACAGCGAGGGCGTTGATGTGTACACCATAATCAAAGCGTTCACACTTGGAATGACGGGTCAACTCAGGCATAGGAGGATAGTCCCCACAAGATGGGGTATAACTGCTGTTGACACAATAATAGGTAACAATCTCCTCAAGAGAATACAAGCATACCCCCTGATTGACAGTGTGACAGTGTTCCATGGAAACTACATAGGTAACTACTACACAATAATACTAATCCCACAGTCATACAGGGCTGAATGGATCGAAATATGGTACCCTGAAACACCCTGGGTTCAAGGGTCTAGTAAACCGGCAGTAGTCAAAGTATACGAGGATAGAATAGGGGTGTTCGATAAAATGGATGGGGGATTCCTAGCTGCACGCACAGCCGTTGCGGAAAAGCTATACGAGATGAAGAGGCAGGCTGCCGTCCTGATTATCAGGGAGGTTCTCCCCTCTTATTACGCTCCTGTCGGTAACTGGCAAATAAGGGAGGCGGTTAGAAACATCCTTGTTAACCCCCCGGTAAACAAACCATCAAGCCTTGAAGAGCTCAAGAAAACACTGGCAGGCCTAGTAAGATACCCTGTCGACAGAATATTTGCAATGAGCAAACTCCTGCTTATGGAATACCGGCAATCCCGTCTTGACCAGTGGTTCACATGAATGTTAACTGGGGAGTTAACGTTGACAAGGAAAAACAAGGTAATACCGAGCAGACACCCATATTCTTGTGAAAAGACAAATATCACCTAAGGGGACCAGTTGGAAGACAACTATCATAGCATACTAGAGTACATAGCCGAGGAAGTAATAAAAACAACGGGAGGCAGAGGAGGTCCCCGCAGTAAAATTATAGAGGCAGCCCTCGTCCTCCTCCTCTCAAAGCCTATGAGAGCTGCTGAGATAGCCGGTGTAATCGGCGTTGAAACCAAGTACGTATCCAGCTATCTTTCCTACTGGAAAACAAGAGGGTACCTAGAGTATAGCAATGGATTATGGTACCTGACCCCGAAGGGGGAAGACTATGCGAAAAGCATAGTTGAAAGAACGCTTGCTACACGATTCAATGAATACGTTACGATAGCAAAACAACTTCTAGGTGAAAAGAAATATGTGACAAGAAACAACAAGAAACTCGGCTCATCCCCGCATAAAACCAGTGAAATCTTGTCATTCATTGTAAAACAAACCAATCAACCAGACAATAAACCTCAAAAACAAGCAATCCAGCTAACAAACATAGATCCACAATGCATTATACACGAACTAAAAGGAAACCTCACACCCGAAGAACTCGAAGTCCTCGAAGTACTAGCCAACAACTACGCAACATGGGGATCAAGCTACATGTACCTAGACCAAATACAAGAGAAGCTACAGGCAGATATGCCTTTCATTTTACGAGTAGTGAGAAACCTACAAACTAAACAGATCGTTTACATATATGATGACAGAAGACTGGGTGTACGAGTAGGTTTTACACGTAAAATTAAGAGGTTGATTAGCGATTTATGTGGTGTATCATAAATAATTACTACTTCAGGAACTAGCGATATTATCGTACCCAAACCTGATGCTCATGTTTCCGTTTGTATAAGGTATTACTATATGTTTTTGCACCATGATCATCTTTCATCTCACAATAATACAGGAAAGTATTACTTCGAAAAGATCCAAGTAAGCGGCAAGAAATCTGCATCTTCAGATGTAGTAGGTTATGTTTATTAAGGAACCTGGTATGTTAACTGGGGGGTTAACACAGCGATAGTAAAAACGACAGCACGCCATCTAGACACTCATAGGAGAGGTTACGTGGAAAGAATACGAAAACACCATTACCCCTTAGGGAGGCATCGCTTGCAGCATGCACAATACATTGTTTCAGTTTAACAGCATAGTCCTCCTCGATACCAGGTGTGACGAGCTCGTTATCCAGGTATCCCCCGATGACCGATACATTGCACCCCGACTTGACCAGGTGATCCCGTACCTTGTAAACCTCAACTATGTCTCTTGGAGGGCTTATTCCAGGTATAATAACGAGGATATCCTGACCGCTTGTAATATTGCATTCCACAGGCATGACTAGGAGCATCGAGTTCAGTAGCCTAGCTATTTCCCGGCCTAGGTCCGTTGCCTTGGTACCTGTATGCCTACTAGTCCTGACTAGGCCTTTCTCCTTGAGACGTTTAACTAAGGTTTTGACGGATGCTTCTCCTATCCCAAGGGTTTTCTCGAGGAAACACCTGTTCCTAGGTTCCTCACTGGTGGCTTGTAGGGCTACTAGAACATGGGCTTTGTTGAAGCCTGGAGGGATATTCCTCTTGGGTTTCGCTATGTCATTTATTACCCGTAGAAGACGGCAGGTTTCTCCTAGGCTGGACATCCCATGCCCCTTCGTTGGGTTGTATACCATGGTCCAATAATAGTATAGCTATATCCTGGGGTTTAACGTCAGAGTTCTTCAACACGGCTCTCCTATAATTATCCCAGGTTCGCCTCCCTACTTTGACCCCGAAGTCCTCGTACAGCCATTCCGCTACATCCTCCATTGGAACGTTATCGACTACCTGTTTAAACAACGCGTCTTTAACTGCTCTCTCAGCCATTTTACGGGCGTACGACAACCTCCATGCCACCCCTAGTTAATGAGGTTTGAATAGTGTTAATAAATCGGATTAACGGACATTAAGGGTAGGGGAGGTGCTAATAGTTGTCGCTGTATAATCTGAGGGGGAGAGACTTCCTCTGCCTTAAAGATTTCACAGGTGAAGAGATCAGGGAGCTCGTCAAACTCGGTTTAGAGTTGAAGAGGAGGTACTATGCCGGGGAGAGAACTATTCCCGTGCTGGCTGGCAGGAGTATTGGATTACTATTCCAGAAACCCAGTACTAGGACCAGGATAAGCTTTGACGTAGCGGTATACCAGTTGGGAGGGCATCCATTATACCTGAGCTGGAGGGAGCTACAGTTAGGCAGGGGGGAGACTGTTCCCGACACTGCCAGGGTTCTATCTAGGTATCTCGACGGCATAGTTGCACGGGTCTATGCTCACAGGGACCTAGAGGTGCTTGCCGAGTATTCTGATGCACCTGTCATTAATGCTCTAAGCGACTTCTCTCATCCAGCGCAAATAATGGCTGATCTCATGACGATCTATGAGAAGACTGGTAGGTTGAGCGGTGTTAAAATCGCTTTTATAGGGGATGGAACAGATAACGTGTTGAACAGTCTTATGGTTGCTGCCGCTAAGCTCGGTATGAACATGTCAATAGCTACACCAAGGGAGCTGTATCCCAATAGGGAGCTATTGGAGTATTCCATGGAACTGGCAGGCGAGACCGGGGGCTTAGTGGAGGTTACCGAGGATCCTATTGAGGCTGTAAGGGGAGCCAATGTTGTCTATACCGATGTGTGGGTGAGTATGGGGCAGGAGGATGAGGCAGAGAGGAAACGGAAGCTGCTTGAGGGATACCGTGTTGACTCCTCACTGATGCAGCATTCCCCTAGGGCTATTTTCATGCACTGCCTGCCAGCGCATAGGGGAGAAGAGGTTACTAGTGACGTGATAGATGGCCCCCAGAGTGTTGTCTGGGATCAAGCGGAGAACAGGTTGCATGCTCAGAAAGCTATTCTATCTGTCTTCATCAGGTAACACTAGTTTTCCTGTAGCGCTAGGTGTTCATCTGAGACTGGTAACGGGAAACCAGCTGGGCCGATTATACTTTTCTCCTTTATGGTGTTGAAGACGGCTTCTACGAGCTCGTCTACTCCGGGTATACGTCCCTCTACAACTATTTTACCGTTAACGATTACTTTGGGCAGGTTCTCGTAGTCTATGGTTGGTACTTCGATGGAGTCGACAGTTAGGTCTAACTCGTATTCCCTGGCAAGTGTGATTGAGATGTCCTTTACTAGCCTCCATGTTATAGTGCTGGGGTTATCTAAGCCTTTGTACACTGTTATCCGTATCAATAGATGTTTCCACCTCACATGAATAGTTAGTGGGAGAGTGGTCTTGTAATAGTGAGGCCGCGGTATTACAGTTGTATAGCGCCCTCCCTCAACAGTTTAACCTCCCCGTCGTCAACCTTTACAACGGTGGATGCAGGTCCGGCTCTAGGGCCAGCGTCTATGTACAGATCTACTTCCTCCCCGAACTCCGCTATGATTTTATCGACTGTGGAGGGAGTAGGCTTTCCCGACCGATTCGCGGATGTTCCGATAATAAATCCGCCGGCCAGTCTGGCTAGTTCTCTCGCAATACAGCTCTCCGGTAGCCTGACCCCTATATGACCCCAATATCTTATAGTCTCAGGCGCTTGCTCCGATGCCTCCGCCACTATTGTCAGGGGTCCTGGCCAGTGCTCTAATACTAGTTTCCAGATGGTGTCATTAGTTTTTATGAGTTGTAGGATGTTATGGGACTCGCTTATCAGTATAGGGAATTTCTTGTTTCTCGGCCTATGCTTCAGTTCGAAGATCCTTTCGAGGCCTTTGACTGTTAGTCTTGTGCCAAGCCCGTACAGGGTATCTGTAGGGTAAACGATTACCCCGTCTCTATCGAGGATTTCCTTGACTGTTTTCCTGACGCTCTGCGGTAGGCATGAGTCTTCGCTTATCCTTACTAGGCGTGTCATTGCTGTGCATCCTGATTAGTGTTGTTTGTGTTCGCTTAATTTTAAACGTCAAACGTCTCTATTGAATCAAATAGGGTGTGTGTGTTGGAGAAAGCTGTTACCAGGCTTCAAGCGACGAAGAGGGACTTGCAGGATATAATAAAGGAGTTGAAGAAGTGGAAGGCCCCGGCCACTGTTCTACTAAGCCTGTACATACCTCCAGGCAGGCCTCTGAGCGACGTGATGAATATGCTTAGACAGGAGCTGTCTATAACTGATAACATCAAGCTAAAGAGGACTCGTGATGCTGTGCAACGGGCGCTTTCCGCCGCTATGGACCGGTTGTCCAAGATAAGTAAGGTGCCGCCTAACGGCCTGGCTGTCTTCTGCGGGGAGAATATGGAGACGGGAGATTTCGTATGCTACGTTTTCTCTCCACCCGAGAAAGTCCCCGTTTACTTCTATAGGACAGATAAAGAGTTCCACTTAGAGTTCCTGGAGGATATGCTTGAAGAGAAAGATGTTATTGGAATAATAATAGTAGAGAGGGATGAGGCTACCCTGGGTATACTGCAAGGATCGAGGCTTGAGGTTCTCGAGGAGGTTTCTGACTATATTCCAGGCAAACATAAGATGGGTGGCCAGAGCCAAAGGAGGTATGATAGGATTATAGAACAGATGGTTTCGGATTTCTTTAAACG
>JALUZI010000231.1 GCA_027012045.1 Desulfurococcales archaeon | reverse complement strand
GGTAAATAATTCTCAATCTTCTTTAAGTCAATCTCCAATAGAAAATAATTCAATTTCTTTGAATGAAATTTCTACCTTATCTGGTGTTAAAAAGCATAGAGAAAAATTAAAAAAACTTGGCTTTAAGCAAGTATCTGTTTATTTGCCTCCTGATGTTTATAAAAAACTCAAATTTTTAAAACTACACACTAATAAAAGCTATGCGGATATTTTGGAGAGGCTTATTAATGAAGAGTTTGAAAAGTTTAGAGATAGAGGCGATATTAATATTATTGGCGATTTAAACTCTCTTTAACTACCGCGTGGGACTTTGTCCCCGCGGTTTAATTACTTTTGATTATTAAGCAGAATTTAGCTGAATTTTCCCCAATTTGTCCCTCTTTTATTTAACCTTAATCTCTCGCCGTGCATATGGGACAAATTGGGAGAAAATTCGCTAAATTAC
This sequence comes from Desulfurococcales archaeon, assembly GCA_027012045.1. Taxonomy (GTDB): domain Archaea; phylum Thermoproteota; class Thermoprotei_A; order Sulfolobales; family Acidilobaceae; genus Tiamatella. The sequence continues at coordinate 938 of JALUZI010000231.1, read as the reverse complement.
CTTAATAATTGGAGCGATAATTTATTTTTCGTGATGGGGATTTTTTGTAGTTAGTAGGAGATATAAAGTAATTATCCCAGCAATTACTCCAATCCCAATAATGATTAATTGTCCTATGTTCATTTTCCTCTCCTTTCCGCTATTATACCAAGTATCATCAAAATTATTCCTAAGCAAATATCAATTAACTCATAAGTTTGTATTTCTCCATCACTAATTCCATATACTCCGTTTACAAATATACCAAGACCAATGTTTTTTGTTAATTCTCCTGCTATTTGTAAAAGTTCTTTTTTTGTCATATTAAGCCTTCGTCTTTTAGGTGTTTTCTTATAGTATCTCTACTCATTCCTAAATCTTTTGCTATTTTGCTTATATGCCATTTTCCATTCTTTTTTTTGTAATCATTTTGGAAAATGCCAGTTATTAAGCTCATAATTTTTTTATGAGCTTTTTCATATTGTGCCTTTGCATTGCTTAACGCTCTTTCTCTCCTAGTCATTTCTAGCTCCTTATCAGATAGTTTTCTTTTGTAGTTCCAATTATTAACTCCTTTAGGATTATAATTTTCCATTACCCAGTTGTAGATAGCTTTAGCTTTTGCAAAAGGAGTGCTTATACCTTTTTTATGCCCCATAATATCATATCCAATTCGTGCAAGTTCTTTGCAATAATCAAGCGTTAAGGCATTTTTACCATTAGCTTTAACAAAATCGTAGATTTTAAAGCGTAGCCAATCAAAAAACGCATCATCACTTTCTTTGTATTCAGTAGCACTTGCAAAGAGTTCTAAGGCTCTATAATCTTTGTAAGTTTTTTTTGTTTCAAGATAGATAGCGATATCATCACGCAGATTAAAAATTTCAAGGTGCTTAATGTCTTTATCTTCCAAGTAGTTAAAATTAATCCAACCTATCCATTCAACCCTAAAAGCTCCC
>JALUZI010000230.1 GCA_027012045.1 Desulfurococcales archaeon | reverse complement strand
GTTCTTGAGCATCTTTATGTAGTACCCGAGTAGCGGGTGGTCGTGGTAGTTCCGAATGATGCTCTCGAGGTACTCGACCGCCTTCTTCAAGTTGTAGATCGCTATATCGTAGTCTCCCCTTTTCTCAGCGTTCATAGCGGCTATCGCGTGCTTCCTAACATTCTTCTCAAGCTCTATGACGGCTATACTCCTCACCGCCAACCACCCCCAGGGCTATCGGTGAGGATGCCTAGGCGTAGCCCGCCTCCCGAGCGGGCCCGCCCGATATCCTAACCACTCCCTTCTTCTCGAGCCTGTAGAGTACCTCCTTGACGATCCTGGGAGACACGCCTAGGTATTGTGCAGCCCTCTTAACGTTGAGCACTCCCCCGCTAGCCTTTATGTAGTCAAGCAGCTTCTTCTCCAGCTCACCGTAGTCTATTGTTAACGGCTCCGGTATTGAGGGTACCAGGTTCCTAGTCTCCTTCTCGGCCTCCTCGAAGGCGGCCGCTATCATCCTTTTAACCTCAGGGTCTAGCTCTGATATGCTGGCTGGCATTGGGAGGCTCTTGGAGATCAGGGAGGTCTGGCTTATCACGTTCTGGGTGGCGGTCGCGAACTGGGCCATCTGTGCTAGTAGCTCGGGGAAGTCGTACATGTAGCCCTCCATTGACTTCATTACTACGTTCATGCTGGCGAATATCTTGGCCACGTTGGTTAGGTCCCTAGTGTTGTTAATCCTCGTGATAGCAGCCTCCAGTAGCTTAGTGTAGGCTAGTAGTACTTTGAGGTGCCTCTTCTTCACCACGATCTCAGCTGCTATCAGCTCGGCGCTGTCCCTATCCTTCCTCGTGATGGCGTCGTGGAACCTTGCATGGAGCTTCTCCAGCTCGTCGGTCATCTTGTAGTAGACCTGCTTGGCCCTGTCCCTCGCAACCTCAAGCTGGGCTATGATATTGGAGAACCACTCGTCAGTGTCGCCCTGGGGGACCCCGCTCAGCGGGTCGACCGCGTCCTCAGCATCCCAGGCAGGCTTCCCCTTCAGCCTCTTAATGATGCCTAGAACCACTATATAGCACCCCTGCTATCACACACTCCACAACTACTCTATGCCCCCGTCAAGGGTATCGCCCCTCGAACCCAGTATCACCCAGGGACTACCCGCCGACAGGAGGAAACGCTTATAACCCCCGGAGCATGAGACCATGATACACGCCCGGCCCGGCCATAGCGGTCGGGCAACACCCGGACTCATATCGAACCCGGCAGTTAAGCCGGCCGCGTTGGGGGATCCAGTGGGGTCCGAGAGGCCCCGCAGGGCCCCCAAGCCGGGACCGGGCATTAACTAATCCTCTACTCCTCAACACTCAGCTAGAGACAACTACTCTATGCCTATGACCCCTAGCA
>JALUZI010000229.1 GCA_027012045.1 Desulfurococcales archaeon | reverse complement strand
ATTGCACCGGTCACATAGTCCTCCTTCCTAGCTTTAACTAGGTCTACAAGGCCCTTGAGACTCACACTTTGACACCTCCCATGAGCATTCCAACCTTATCCCGGGTGAGCTCCTCCGGCCTGCCCATGCCTATGAACCGGCCCTCATACATTACTGCAATCCTATCAGATAGCTCGTATACCTCGTCCAGATCGCTCGATATCAGGAGGATGGCTTTCCCCTGGTCTCTAAGGCGGAGGAGAGTGTTCCTTATGAACCTTGCAGCGGAAACGTCTAGGCCCTGGGTTGGTTCCGCTATAACTATAACGTCTGGCTCCCTGGCTATTTCCCTACCCACCATTACTTTCTGCTGGTTCCCGCCGCTCAGGTTCTTGACGGGGGCGTCGATGCTTGGAGCCTTAACCTCGAGGTCCCTAACTATTCTCCCGGTGATCTCTCTCGCCCGTCTCCATATAATTCTCCTCCCACGGGCTAGGACGAGGTGGAGGTTTGTGAGCACAGTGTTCTCTGCTATGCTCATGTCGGGGACCAGCCCTATCTTCCGCGACTCAGGGACGTATCCAAGGCCGAGCCGGTAACGCTCGCCTGGGGGTAGTCCGGTTACATCTGTGTCCTTGATAATTATCCTTCCTTTGCTGGCTCTTGCTATTCCAGCTATAGCCCTTGCCAGCTCCCTCTGTCCATTGCCCTGTACGCCGGCAACGCCGAGAATCTCTCCTCCGTGAACCTGGAAGGTAACCCCCTTGACGCGCTTTACGCCTCGGTCATCATAAACCTCTAGCTCCTCAACTCGCAGGAGAACTGGGCCTTGCTTGGCCTCCTTTTTCTCGGCCCGTGACTCTAGTTTTTTCCCAATCATCATTTCCGCGAGGATCTCGGGTTTTGCCTCCCTGGTCGGAATAGTGCCTACTTTCCTTCCGCTCCTCAGGACTGTTATCCTATCCGTCAGCTCGAGGACCTCTCTTAACTTGTGTGTTATGAAGATTATTGTGATGCCTTTCTCCCTTAGCTTTCTGAGGGCTTTGAAGAGGTCGTTGACTTCGACTGGTGTTAGAACGCTGGTGGGCTCGTCCAGTATGAGTATCCTGGCGTCCCTCGACAACGCCTTCACTATCTCTACCCGTTGCTGGAGTCCTATTGGGAGGTCCTCGACTACAGCGTCTAGGGGGAACTCGAGCCCTGTCTCCCTCATAATGCTCTCGGCTTTCCCTATGGCCTCCTGGATACTGGCTTTAGGGTTGACGCTTAGGTAGCTCAGGTAGAGGTTTTCCCTTACTGTGAAGGCTGGGACGAGGGTGAAGTGCTGGTATACCATGCCTATTCCCTTCCTTATAGCGTCCCAGGGCCCTTTGAACTCTACCTTCTCCCCGTTGACCCGGATTTCCCCTTTTGTGGGTTTGATTTCGCCGTATAGTATTCTCATCAGCGTTGTTTTACCCGCGCCGTTCTCTCCGAGCAGCCCGTGGATCTCGCCTTGCGCTGCCTCGAAGTCGACGTTGTCGAGTGCCTTGACACCGTCGGGGTAGATCTTTGTTATCCCCCTCATCTCTACAGCTGGTGTCTGGGTGCTCAACTCTTTGCACCGGCCTGCTAGCCCTGTCTGTCACTATTGCTTCTTTGGTTAGGGAAAAAGGTGGGTTGGGGGTGTAATAAATAAGGGGTCATACCTGCCTAGGAGACTGTGCCTTTCTCCAGGGCAGCGTTTAGGTTGCCCTTCTCTATCTCCTGGATTATAGACTTGTACTCCTCCTCGCTAGTCGGCGTCTTGAACACTATTTTACCGGTCTTAATCTGGTCCTCGAGCTGCTTCATTATGTCCCATGCCTGCTGTGGGATGTATTTCTGCCTCATCTCCTTGACGATGTTTACTATCTCGGTTGGAGTCAGGTTAGTCTTATGGTTCTCGTAGGCTATCTGAGCGAAGTACTTCACGCCGTCTAGGTCCCATATACCTACACCGTTATCCTTTAGGCCTAGGATTTTGATTCCTCCCTTCCAGGAGCCTTCGACGGCCATTTTTATGGCTGTGTAGACGGCTGTGTCAACTCTCTTGGCGCCGCTTAGTATGATATAGTGCGGGTTATACCACTCCTGGCTTGCATCCTCTCCTATAGCGAGGGCTTTACCGTACCCCTTCTCGTTCCAGTCTATAACAGCGTCGAACATTCCGAGGTGGGTTAGACCAGCGACGCCGTATAGGACTTTGGCTCCCTGCTGCAGCATCTGCATAGCGGTCTGGTACCCTTTCTCTGTGTCACCGAAGGTTCCCGTGTACTGCCATATCAGGTTTATCTTCTTCCCTGTCTTCATCTCGTAGTACTTGGCTCCGAACAGGTATCCTATGTGGAACTTCCATAGCGGCGGTATATCCATACCTGCAACTGCCCCGATAGTGTTACCGCCGAGCTGCTCGGCCATACCGGAGGCAAGTACTCCGACTAGAGAGGCTGCCTCCTGCTCCTTGAACAGTATGTCTACCTCGTTGCTCCTTACGACTCCTGTGGTGGAGTCTATTAGGGCGTACTTCTGGTTGGGGAAGTCGCCTGCGGTCTTGTTCAGCGCGTCTGTCCAGAGGAATCCTACGAGTACGAGTAGGTCGTATTTACCTGACTTTGACAGTTGCCTCAGCAGGGGCTCCATGTCAGTGGTTGACTTGGGGGTTAGGAAGTTGACGTTCACACCCAAGTCCTTCGCCGCCTTCTCAGCCCCCATGTACGCCATGTCGTTGAAGCTCAGGTCTCCTCTTCCACCTACGTCGAATAGTATCGCGACGTTGAACTCTTTACCCTTCGCCTGTGACGTTGTGGTGCTTGTTCCGCTTGTTTTGCCTTGCCCCTTGGAGGCATAGTAGTATGCTCCGAACCCTATTATTATGATGAGAATGATTATCGCGGCGATAGCCGTCTGGCTTAGGGCTCTCCTTGATTTATGCATAGTTTGACACCATGTAGGGTTTTACGGTTGAAGGAGGGTATTGGTGGTTGTTTAAAAATCATAACGCGGTACAGGAGTGTTGGGATATGTGTTTTTTATTGAAACGTGAAATACCGGGGGTATTACAGCAACCCGTAATACTTAGCGTATAGCTCGCCGATCAAGACAGCGTTACCGGCAGCGCCCCTAACAAGGTTGTGGCCCAGTACTAGGTACCTAGCGACACCGGGCTCCTTTATCTTGACCCTGCCGACAACCACGCTCATCCCCTTCCCAGAGTCCCTGTCCAGCCGGGGCTGAGGCCTGTCATCCTCCGCTCTAACTATAACGGGGTCGCTCGGTGCTGTTGGGAGCCGTTTTATTTCCCCTGGCCACCTATAATCCTTCCAAGCCTCTACTAGTTCCTCTTCACCTGTAGGCTTCTCGGCTGTTTCAACAGTTACAGACTCAAGGTGACCGTGTAGCGTGGGTACGCGGGTAGCAGTAGCGTTGACCTTGAACCCCGCCGGCTCGACCCTGCTGCCTGACATTCTGCCCAGGATTTTCAGAGGCTCCGACTCCAGCTTCTCCTCCTCACCCTTAATGTAGGGCAGGACGTTGTCTAGAATGTCTAGTGATGGCACCCCTCCCCTGTAACCGGCTCCGCTCAATGCCTGTAGTGTTGTAACGGTCACCCGCTTCAACCCGAAGATGTCGAGTAGGGGTTTGAGGCTCAGTGATAGTATCGCTGTTGAGCAGTTAGGATTCTTTATTATTCTCCCCTCATAACCCCGTGTCCCGCTCTGCCTCTCCGCTAGCCTAATGTGATCCCAGTTTATCTCGGGTATGAGCAGTGGGACATCCGGGTCGAGGCGGAAGGGCCTGGCGTTGGAGACAACTACCAGCCCGCTCCTAGCGAATCTCGCCTCGACCTCCCCCGCCACACTGCTCGGCAGCGCTGAGAACACTATGTCTACGTCTTTGAAGTATTCTGGCTCCGCTGGAACCAGCTTTTTCTCACTTGTCTCACGTGATAGTGGCGTATCCATTATCCAGTGAACAGCATCTCCATACTTCCTCCCAGCATTCCCGGGAGAGGCGGAGAGCACTTCAAGGCTGAACCAAGGGTGTTTATCGAGTAGTTTAACGAACACCTGGCCTACAAGACCCGTGGATCCCAGGAGTCCGACCTTAACCTTGTCCACCGAGAATCACCTCGTCATGAATCCTCAGAGCCGCGTCCCAAGCCTCCCCTGATGGGAGGATGACTGTTACGCTTGACCCCCTGATCCCGCGGGCTAGGAGCTTTACGTCGTAGCCGTCAAGCCTCGTCATTATCCGGGAGAGCCCCTGCACGCGGGATAGCCCGCACCCTACCACAGCCAGGCCTGAGGCGTCGCTCTCCACCTCCGCCTCCTCAACCACTCCAACCGGCTTGAGCTTCTCTAGAGCCAGCTCCCTTAGCTTCCACGCGTCCGCCTCTTTCACCACTAGTGTTATAACAGTCTCGGACACCGGCTGGGCTATCGCGCTTATATTGACCCTGGCATCCCTGGCTAGCGACATTACCTCTGTAGCAGTACCTATCCTGCCCGCCATAGTCGGCCCCCTCACCTTCACAAGGGCCAGGCCGTCCATCACGTGGACAGCTTTAACCCCGCCGTCCCCGTCGCACGAGCCTTCTACTACTGTGGACTCCCCGGTCGGGTTATGGAAGCTGAGTATCCTGATGGGTATACTGTTCAGCTTGAGGGGCTCGAATGTCCTTGGGTGGAACTTCTTGGCCCCCAGGTAGGAGAGCTCCATAGCCTCCTCAACGGCGAGCCTCGGGATAGTCCTGGCTCCAGGTACCCGGTCCGGGTTCCCTGTTAGTACACCCTCCACATTAGTGTAGAGCCTGACCTCGCCGGCTCCGATCAGCGCTCCTATGAGGGCTGCACTGTAATCGCTTCCTCCCCGGCCTAGGGTTGTGGTGTCTCCCCGGGGTGTCTCTCCTATGAACCCTGTTACAACAGGTACAATATTCTTCTCCACTAGCTGGAGGAGCCTTGTGTTCACCAGTCTCCTCGACTCGTCTATGAGGACCTTCGCCTCCCCGTAGTCGTCGGTTGTTATTATCCCCGCTTCCCCGCCTGTCATCCACCTCGACTGTACACCGGCCTCCCTTAGGGCTGCCTCCATTAGCAGGGCGCTCATCCTCTCCCCGTATGATACTATGTAATCCTTAATCCTCGGTGTTGTTTCTCCGAGGATACGTATGGCCCATATTGTCCGCTCGAGGTCTTTGAAGAGAATGTTCAGCCTGGCAACGTACTCGCTTTCAAGGCTTGGGCTTATCCCCCGGACTGTCTCAAGGTGAAGCCTCTCGATCCTCGCTAGGATCCCGCTGTCCCTCTTCGAGGCTATCTCTATCAGCTGATCTGTGACTCCCTTCATAGCCGAAACGACAACAATAGGCTTGAAA
>JALUZI010000228.1 GCA_027012045.1 Desulfurococcales archaeon | reverse complement strand
GTATACCTGCATTTATCGGTGACGCGTACTACGTATTGGTGGTATACATGGTGAGCCCAATCCTTCTCCACCGGAGTGACTAGGCCCTCTATACGGGATATGACCCTGTTGAGGCTGGCCGAGTTCCTTCGCCTGGCCTCGTTCATAGAGTCAAGCTTCCTCAGCTGCACCCTGCCTATCGCCGCTGCTATGCTCGTCATCCTGTAGTTATAGCCCAGCATAACGTGGTAGTACCTCCTTTCCTGACCGTGGTTCCGTATTAGCCTGGCTTTCCTCGCGATCTCATCGTCATTAGTCGCGACAGCACCGCCCTCTCCCGTTGTCATGTTTTTCGTTGGGTAGAAGCTGAAGGCTGACACGTCCCCTATACCGCCTACCTTCACATTTTTGTACATGGCTCCATGGGCCTGAGCCGCGTCTTCTATTAGGAGGAGACCGTGGTCTTCGGCTATCTCCCTCAGGGGGTCCATGTCCGCTGGATGGCCGTAGAGGTGGACCACCAGTATTGCCTTCGTCTTAGGGGTCAACAGCTCCATGACGCTGTCAGGGTCTAGGGTGTATGTTTCAGGGTCTATGTCGGCGAAGACGGGTTTGGCGTTCTGGTATAGTATAGAGTTGGAGGTTGCTATGAATGTGAAGGGAGTTGTTATGACTTCGTCGCCCTCCTTTATTCCTGCTGCTTTTAACGCGACGTCGAGAGCGGTTGTCCCGTTGGAGACAGCTATCACATGTTTAACACCGAGGTAATCCGCGAATTCCTCCTCGAAAGCCTCAACCTCGGGCCCATGGGCCAGGATGCCGGATTCTATTACTTTCCGTACAGCCTCCTCTTCCTCCCTTCCTAGGAGAGGCCTAGCTATGGGTATGCGCAAGCACGTTCACCTAGGGTTAACTGTTGCGTTTACGGAGATTTAAATGGAAGACCTATTAGCGCGTTAGTGTCTTTAACCTGTATAACCATAAATTAGGATATACGGTGAATCATCCTTGAAGGCTTATGTTTCTATTGACCTTGAGGGACTCCCGGGTATAAACGGGCTCTCACAGGTAGGCCCCGGGTATCCGCTCTACCGTGACGCGAGGGAGTATATGACTTGGATGGCTAATCTTACTGCAGATGCATTGCTGGCTAACGGGTGTGACGAGGTTTTCGTGGCCGATAGCCATGGCTTCATGGGAAACATCGAGTATAGTAAGGTGAGGGAGGGGGTTACTCTACTCCAGGGATATCCTAGGCCTTTCAGCATGGTTTTGGGTGTGGAGAAGGCGGATGTTGCGCTTTTCATAGGGTACCACTCAGCGGCAGGGACGCTAAACGGTTTCTTGGATCATACGTATAGTTCCCGTACCATTTTTAGGGTGGAGCTGAACGGTTTGCATGCCAGTGAGTACC
>JALUZI010000227.1 GCA_027012045.1 Desulfurococcales archaeon | reverse complement strand
GGCAACACCCGTCATCGCATGGTTGATACTGTCGAACAACGGCATGCCTGCCTCGATGAACGCTAGCGCCGCTATAATAGTGATGAGAATATAGATGATCCCCATCTTATACGCCGTCCTCTTAAACGAGGGCTCCAGCTTCTCGTACTTACCCTCCGCGAGGTAGAGCTGGGCGACGCTCACACCGGGATGGGCTAGGAAGGCTATTGTGAACACGACAATGCCGAGCCCGCCGACCCACTGTATCATACTCCTCCACAGCAAAATAGTCTTGGGAAGCATCTCCACAGTAGGGACGAACACGCCGTGCCAGCTGCTCGGCTGGCCCGAGAATATTGTCAGTCCGGTGGTTGTCCACCCGCTCGTGACCTCGAACAAGGCGTCGATGAACGGGATATTGACTATCTGCATGAAGGGAATACTCTCATACACGGGTATAACAATCCAAACCAGAACAGTCAGCACAAGGCTCTCATAAGGCTTCAGCTCCTCGTGACTCCTAACCTTCCCGAGGAGGACTCCGAGGAGGAATGTGAACCCGCCCCAGACGAGAAGGTCTAGGCTGATGAGGGACTCGTCGACACCTGTAGCCCAAGTGTACGCGACTCCGTATATACCCGGGACTATCATGGTGGACGATATAACCACGAGCATCAGGCCGACATAGTTAAGGTACTTGGCGACCCCCAACACCGGACACCGCTGGCTAGAAACCCCGCTCTTAGAGTCTGGCTTTATCAACAATAGATTGGATTACACTCTTCTATAAAATAATAATACACTCCCCTCTACACGTATAGAAGTTATATTGTGTGGGGATGAAGAAAACCACCGACACCGACGGAGCCCCTGTGGGGACTGCCCGACGCACCCGACCCACCATCCACGCCGACGGTTAGACTTAAAACCCGGGACACACCGTGATTGAATTCCCTGGCTGTAAGACGAGGTGAGACTAGGATGCCCGTAGAACTCAAATACCCGGACCAGTGGAGCGAGTTCAAGGAGAAAGCCAAGAAAGCAAGCGAGTGCAGGCTCGTCCGCAGGGAGAAGGAGAAAATCGCGAAGATCAAGGCTAGGACGAAGAAGTACCTCTACACGGTGAAGGTGCCCCTAGACAAGGCGGACGAGCTCGTGAAGGAGCTCGAGTGCACTAACCTCAAAGAAATAAAGTAACCCCCCTTCTGTCATACCTTACTGGAAGACGAGTGTCTCCCCGTTCTCGGGGATAACTATTTCCTCAACACCCACATCATCCCTAAGCCTCTCCGCCAGGTGTTTCTGCACACTGTACTCTCCGTGGACCAGTATAACCCGCTTCAACCCCTCCAAGCCGCGGACGGTCTCTAGTATACCGTTCATATCAATATGGCTGGAGAAATCGAACCACTCCAGCCTAGC
>JALUZI010000226.1 GCA_027012045.1 Desulfurococcales archaeon | reverse complement strand
GCCCAGGCCAGCTACCAGGGAGAGGTAGTAGGCTGCCTGGAAGGGTAGGAGGCCTGCGTCGGTGAGGATGAAGGGGGCTGCTACGATTATTGGGAAGACCGTGGCTCCTATGCCGCTCCACAACGCTACGTATACTGGTATTATCTGGGCGGCCCTCCAGTAAATGCTATTCTTGAGGCTCGCCGCTAGTTTCCGCTCGAGCTCCCGGTATTCTCTCATACGCTCCGCTCTCTCGCTCAGGTAGACGCCTAGCATCGCGCTTATCAGGCCCATAGCGATCCCGCCGCCAATAACGCTGAGCGCCAGTAGCATCGGGCTACCCCCTGGGGAATAGCCACCGACGCTGACCCCCAGAGCAGTTATTATACTGTCCAGGGAGTTGGTCACAAACATTCTCCTAGCTATGGAGCGGACGTCTGGGTAAGAGTTTACGATCATCCGAAGCTCTTTCAGGAACCCGGCTAGCCCCATTCCCCCTATTCACACCCTCCACGGATAGTGGCTATGGGTAGATGGAGAGGATTAAAGAAAGTGGGGTTAGTCCTCTAGACCTCCTAGTGGGTGCTGGCTTTAACAGCCCTCCTCCTTGGACCAGTCTTGTGTCTCCCTGGCTGCTGGCCGTAGATGACCCTATTGGCAGTGTTTATCTTGTATACTTTGTAGTGGCCGTCGACTATTCTTACAACGAGCTTCTCAACTATTATCTTCGTCCCGCATACGGGGCATTTGTAGTATCTTGTTATCCTCCGCTCCGCCCCAGACTTCTCAGCCTCCATAGTGTATATCATGGGTACCTTGCACCTAGGGCATAGTACTATGCTCCCATTAGTCCTGGCCTCCATGAACCACCACCTCGTCTCATAGCGGCGTACGTAGCGTGACCGCTACTGGCCTCTATCGCCTCTTTCCCCTAGAGCTGGGTATCGGGGGCTCTTCTCTTCATTTTCTAAGAGATAGGGTCTGGACGTCTATTATAGGTTATACCCTGGACCCAATTACTATTTAGACTGGACTACCCTGTTCTCCTAGGATATGTGGGGAGTGCTAGTTGAAGATTTGGGAGGTAATGAGGGAGCCTGCGAGGAAAGTACTACCCAACACGCCCCTAGTAGTAGTTAGGAGGCTCTTCCGCGACACCGAGGAGAGGATCATACCGATAGTCCGGGACGAGAAGACCGATAAGCTATACGGCTACCTGACCAGGATTGAAGCCATCATCCCAACCAGCACTAAGTCCAATCTTAGGGTGGCAGATGTTGCCAGGGACCACCCGCAGATTAGGGCGGATGCCAGTGTTGACGAGGCTTTCCGCCTCCTCCAGGAGTTCAAGACTGACGCCGCCCCTATCGTCGACGAGGAGGGCAGGCTCATAGGAGTAGTATCATACCGCGACATGATCCAG
>JALUZI010000225.1 GCA_027012045.1 Desulfurococcales archaeon | reverse complement strand
GCTCCCCGTGTATCCTGATGGACCGTAGTTCAGGAGGAACCATATTACTATGCTCATAGCGAAAATGATGGTACCAGCCTTCTTGATGAAGTGCCATGTGTTATCTCTAGTTATCCAGTACACCACTTTCCAGGAGGGCTTGTGGAGGTATGGGAGTTCCAGTATTAGAGGCGTCCTCCTCTCTATACCCATTTTCTCCTTGAAGAAGATGCTTGCTATAACACTGGTCAAGAGTGCAGCGGCTACACCTGCCGTGTATAGGCCTAGGAGTGCCACAGTCTTCGATAGAGGGTCATGGAAGAACGCGTCGGAGAAGGCGATCATTACCACTAAGCGGGCCTGGCACGGTATGAACGGTATGGCCCATATCGACTTCACCCTCTCCTCTACACTGCTGGCCCTAGTAGAGTACACTCCTGGGACGTTGCATCCTAGAGATATGAATAAGGGGAAAACGCTTCTCCCCGTGAGGCCGAAGGGCTCTAGGAAGGGGTGTAGGCTGGATGCTATCCTAGATATTATACCTGTGTCTTCTAGTATTCCCAGGAAGAAATACACCATTAGCACGAGGGGGACAAAGCTGAGTACGGCCCCTACTCCTCCGATTATACCGTTGCCGAGTAAGTCTCCGAGCTGGCCTCCTATAGCGTTATACGTCGCGTTTGCCAGGTAGTCGAAGAATTCTCCGAGTATTGATGTGAGACTATACTCTCCTACTAGCTCGGCCGCCCTGTGGTAGCCGAACGCGTCTAGCAATACGTTCAGGGGGAACCCTGTGTTAACCGAGAATACTCCGAGGAAAACCGTGAATATTAGGAGTAGACTGTTTATGGGCCCGAGAATAGGGTGTGTTAGCAACGCGTCTATCCGGTCCATCATTTTTGACTCTTTAACCCTCACGATATGCTTCTCGGCCAGCCTGTCCACATAGTCGTATCGTTTCTCGAATATTACATGGTTCAGCCCTGAAGGGTAGACTTGCTTGGCCTCGTCTAGAACCCTCAAAGCTTTCTCCTTGACAGAAAGGGTAACCCTGTCGAGCATGACTGGGTCTTCGAGTAGAAGTGATATGGCTACATACCTGGGAGACACTCTGTGCTCCAGGGCGAACTCGATTACTTCCTTGTCTCCGGCTAGGTTGTTTATGTATATCTCCAGGGAGCCATAGTTTATTATAATTCCATTAACAAGGGACTCCACAGGTGGAGGCTCTTTTGTTATTGTCTGTTTGAGCTCGTCTACACCTATTCCCTCTAGAGCAGATGTCTCAATTATAGTGACTCCTAGATCCTTCTTAAGCCCCTCTACGTCGATATGTATTCCTAGACCGTGCATTAACGCTTTCTTCGTAAGCACAGCGATGACCCGGTTGCCGAAGGCTTCTATTGCCTGCACTAGAAGGCCAAGGCTCTTCTCCGGTGTCGTAGCGTCTACCAGCACGATTATCCAGTCCGGGTTATTGTCTAGGATGAATGACTCGGCTATTTTCTCCTCTATAGTTGTGGGGTAGAGGCTGTATGTACCCGGGAGGTCTACTAGGCAAATGTGTTTTCCGTCTATTTTCATCTTCCCAATGTCTATGTCGACTGTCACGCCGGGCCAGTTTGCCACGAGTACGTTCCCGCCGGTTAGTACGTTGAAGAGCGTTGATTTACCAGTGTTAGGAGGGCCTAGTAGGACGACCTTGATATCGCACTCCCTTAGGGCCTCCAGCTTGTACCCGTAGTCTCTGTGGTCGCGACTGCTCATTCCCTAGCATCCCCTGGTACGCTATTGGTGGCTCCGGCTTGCCCGTCTAGTTACTCTGGTCTATGTACTCCACCATGACTTTGGAAGCTATGCCCCGGCCGAGGGCGATTTCCACACCGTTTACTCTGACGATTATAGGGGTCCAGGGGTAGTTGATATCGTTCTTGACCACCTCTACCTCCGCTCCCTTAACTATACCCATAGAGGCTAGGCGGCTTGCAGCGTTCCATCCTCCTAGGATGTACTTGACTCTGACCCTCCTACCCGCTGGGACGCTCTCTAGTACTGGGTCGCTTGTGCTGTACATGTCGTTCTGCCTCAATAGTCCTTCCCTCCGTCTCCATCCTCCGCCGTATCCCCCTGGGAACCACCGCATTTCCATCAACTCTATATGCCTTACGAGACCCCGTATTTAACATTGTGAAATACCAGGTAAATTATAAGTTATCTATATACCCATTACCCCTCCTCCGCCAAATTAACTTAACCCCGAGGTGCACCATAGCAAGCAAGCCCAGTATACCCGGTATAACGGTAATAATAACCCTCTCAACCAGGAGGTACTGCCCCACAAACCCGGTTCCTAGACCGGCAGCCTTTAGAGTTATCGCTGTGAGGAAATCCATCACACCGAGGCCCGCCGGTATAGGAACTGGTAGACCCAGCCCGAGCATCTCGACAAGGAGGACAGCCGGAGCGCCCAGCAGGACGTTCCTGACCCCGAGCGCCTTCAGTAACACTGCTATGTGAAGCATGTTTATGAGCCACATTGAAACCGTGATAAACGCGGATACTAGCCTGGGAGCTCTTTCGGGCTCCTTGCTGGGAGGAGAATCCGATCCCATGAATTTCGACAGGTACTTGCCGACTCTTGGGAGCCTGTTCAGCCATCCTTCTATCCTTATGCTGTACCTGGAGAGGCCTCCCTGCAAGCTCAGGAGGAATGGTACCGCCACCATGAACCCCACACTCGTGTAGAGGGGATCTACTCCTAGGATGACACCTGTAACCCAGCCTAGGAACAGTCCTAGAATTGCGAGGCCATCAAGTATTCTCTCGAAAGCCACGCTCGCAATAACACCGGGGCCCGGCTTGTCTCGGAGGATTATTGTTACCCTGTAGCCTTCTGATCCCAGTCTACCCAGAGGGGTGAATGAAAAAACAGCATAGCTCGAGAGATATGCCAGGGAGACCCGTTGGAAGCTCTCTCTAACACCGTAGCTCCTGAGTAGAACGTACCACCGGGCGAAGCTGAGGAGGAGCCCTGTCAGGTAGAGGGTTAGGGCTATTATGAAGCTTTCCCAGCTGACTCCAGCGGGCTTTGTGACGTGGGGGATTTCTGTTATGTTCATTACTCCCAGCTCCGCCTGGTCCTGATATTTTCCCTGGGGCTCTTTGCTTGGTGGGACGCTGTTTACAGGTGCTGTTCCCAGTAATATATAATATGTTACTTCTTTTATTCCACTACGAGGGAGGAGGGATATCTGTGGAGGATTGCCCGAGGCTTGACTTTAGGAGGGTTCTAGGCTCCCTTAGGAGGGTCCTTATAGTGTTCATCTACGGGGTTACTAGCTTCCTCCTCCTGGACATAGTTGTCTTCAAGCTCTTCGATGAGAGCCAGAGTATTGTTTGGAGGGCTAAAATCACCCTGGTAGGCCTGGTACTAACATTGTTATGGCTCGCCTCCTGGTGGCTTGTGATAAGGCATGCTGACAGCAGGAGGTGAGGGGTCGTACAAATGCCTTCTCTTCATGTCGGGAGTTACTCTGTGTCGGGAGTACTCGTCATCCCCCTCGAAAGTAAGGAATGGGGGTTAGATGGATTTAGAGTTAACCTTTCTCCTCTAGGTAACGCTTCAGCTCTTCCCTAACGATTTCCGCTGTTCTTTTTCCGTCGAATCTTCCTCTTACCTTGCTCATTACTCTACCCATTACTAGGCCGAACGCCCTTTCTTTCTTCTCTAGTACTGTTCTCGAGTTCTCCTCTATGATCTTCCTGGTTAGTTCCCTTACATCATCCTCTTTTAACCCTAGTAGACCCAGTTCCTCCGCTATTTCACTGATCTTCTTGCCGGGCTCCTCTGCTAGCTTCCTCAGCACATCCTCGGCCGCTTCTTTCCCGAGTTCTCCCCTTGATATCGAGTCTAGAAGCTCTTCTATTTTCTCATTACTAACCGCGTCAACATTTACTCCTTCACTTCTAAGCATTGGGATGAGGTTGGTGTAGACGCTGGCTATCCATGTAGGGCTCAGTTTCCCCTTGTATTTCTCCGCAGCATCTATGAAATCGTCTAGATGGGGGGATCTGACTAGCTGTAGCGCTAGCTGTTTGTTGAGACCGTATTTCTCTGAGAGATTCTTTACGAGTACCTCCGGGTCCTCCGGCTTGTATTTCTCAGCTTCTTCTAACAACTCTCTTGTGACGGGGGTTGGCGGTATGTCCGTCTCCGGGTACATTCTCGCGCTGCCGGGCCTGGGCCGGAGGAATCTGGTGGTTCCATCTGGGAGGCACTGCCTGGTTTCCTCTGGGACTCCTTGGAAGGCCTGTTTTATCCTCTCGACCACGGCGGACAGTGCTTTCCTAGCTTTCTCCTCCTCGTCTGCTACGAGTATAAAAGCGTCCTTCGAGGGGTCGAGGCCGAGGCGGCTGTATATCTCCTCTACTTCACTGCTGGTTATCCCGTAGTTTGGTAGTTCGTCGCTGTGGAAGAGACCTCCTACTCCTGCCCAGAACCTCGCGTAGTCGGCTAGCTCTGTCCCGAATCTCCTCCCAGGGACTAGCTGGTAGCCGGGTACTCCTTTCATGCCTCTCAGAGGAACTCCAAGGACTTTTCCTCCTTTCTTCAGGACTCTCCGGATTATCTTGCTCTTCGTGCCTTGGAGCACTGGTGTCAGGTCCCGGATGTCTAGGGTTATATCGCCCGGGGAAAGCCCCTTTTCCCGGAGGATCTCCCTTAGCTGTAGGAGCCTGTGCTGGCGGAGGGCCTCCATTTCCACGGCTTTCGGTATGAGCTCGAGTGTCTGGACTCCCTTTATCTCCGTGACCGCGCCTCCGCGTATGCTCACATTGATATCCTGCCTGATGGTACCGATTCCTCTGCGAACCTTTCCTGTCAGCCTGAAGAGTAGTCCTAGGTGGTAGGCGGCGTTCTTGGCTTCCTCCGGGGACTCGATGTCAGGAGCGGTTGAGACCTCTATTAGCGGTATGCCTAGTCTGTCCAGCCTGTATTTAGTTGTGACTCCCTCCTCCCCTAGTTTCCTAGATGCGTCCTCCTCCAGGACGACTGTTTGAATACCAATCCTCTTCCCCTCTACCAGTATGCTGCCTCCTAGTGCTATGAGCGATGTTCTCTGGAAGCCGCTCGTGTTGCTGCCGTCTATCACGATCTTCCTCATAGTGTAGACTTCGTCCACGGGTTTAGAGCCTAGGGCCATTGCGAATCCTAGTGTGACTAGGAGAGCCTCCCTGTTCAAGGGGTGAGGAGGCTCCTCGTCTGCCTCGACGAGGCAGGAGTGCTCTACTGGGGCCTTGTAATGGTATCTTCTCCCTTTCCTCCACTCGAAGAGCGCCGCGGGATCTATTTCGCCGAGCTCGCTCCTAGTAGGCCTTAGCCTCCTAGTGAACTCGTCCTCTTCCTCGTCCTCGGGGGCTAGGTCGGCTGGACAGCCGCAGAACAGTTTGTGTCTGGTCGCCAGTTGCTGGTGTATTTCTAGTCCGACCTTAAGCCCGAGTTCCCGGTAATCCAGTTTTTCAGCCATGATACCACCTCGGGTAACTCCTAAGTGTAACCCTGTCACTCACCTCTCCGACGAGGCTGTTAGTGAAGACCTTTTTGATCTCACGATACTCCAAGCCCTGTCCCACTAGCCAGGAAAGCTTAACGTAGGCCGTCTCGGGCAGCATGTCCTCCGCCGGTATAACCCCGGCCTTAAGCATTCTACGGCCAGTAGAGTAGACATTAAGGTTAACCCGGCCGAACAGGCATTGGCTGGCCGCTACCACAGGTATCCCGCTGTCAACCGCTCTCTCTATGCTTTTTATCGCTGCGTTAGAGACGTGCCCGAAGCCTGTTCCCTCTATAACTATTCCCTTGTAACCCCTGTCGACCAGCATGTCTATGAGGTCCCCTGTCATTCCAGGGTAATGCTTGATGAACCCTATACGATCCGAGAAATCTGGGCGTAGGTCTATTTCGCCGTTGAAGGGCTTCTCGAACAATGGTCTGCCGATAGGCTCCATCAGATGTTTCTCCGGGAATATTTTGAGGAGCGGCATGGCGTTTATCGATTGGAACGCGTCTCTCCTGCTTGTATGCATCTTTCTTATCCTTACGCCTCTATGTGCTAGGGCGTACTCGTCCCCTGTAACACCATGCATGACCACCATGCTCTCCCTTATACTGCTCTCAGCCGCCACGAGGACCGAAGATATAATATTGAAAGCGGAGTCGCTGCTCGGCCTATCACTGCTCCTCTGGCTCCCTGTTAGGACTAGGGGGCCGGGGAGAGTCTCCCTGAAAGCGAAGGCCAGCGCGGCCGCGGTGTAGCCCATTGTGTCTGTCCCGTGTGCTATTACGACTCCCTCTGCGCCCTGGGCGTATAGCTCAGCGGCTTTCTCGGCTATTCTCCTCCAGTGGCTGGGCGTCATGTCTTCGCTGAAGATATTGTATAACTCGAGGACTTCGATGTCCGCTATCTGGGTGAGCTCTGGGACTGCTTGCAATAGTTCCTCAGTGCTTATGTACGGGTAAACCGCTCCTGTCCTGTAGTCTATTCTACTCGCAATGGTTCCTCCGGTACCAATTATGTACACCTTGTGCTTCCCGGTTGCCTCGCCATACTCTGCTAGGGGGGCGGGTGCCCCGACAGGGCCTCCCGGCTCTTCTATACCCAAGCTTTCTATCACGGTGTTATCGTCGATCCTGACCCCTATGTTGTAACCGTTCTTCAACTTTAATACAAGCACGTCGGGAGAGGACATCATGTATCTAGGGAGGACTCGCCCCTCAACGGTTAGGCCGTCACTTCTCTTTACCTTCACAATGCTTCCTATAGAGGCTCCTGCCTCCCTCAGTTTCTCCGCGACAACCCCACGGTACTCTGTCTCCTCCAAGAATTGCACACCTACCACAGCCAGGCTAGGTCAAATACGTGTATCAAGTTAAAAGAGGTTGAGCTTCCAGGTATTTTAACTAGATACAAGTAAAATAGTTGTAGGTTATGACCAAGTATTCCAGGGGTGTTAGAACCTTCTGCGCCTCCTCCCCTGCTGTGCGGATGCCTGTAGCACCCTTATGGTGTATTTGAGCCTGTTCCTTATGCGGGGAGGCTTGTTCTTCTTAGGCTTAGGCTCTATCTTGGGCGTTAGCTCTCTAACCCTACCTGCCTTAGTCAGCGAGCCGTGGCTTGGCAATCTAGTACACCTCCTCTACGGGGAAACATGTGTGCCCGGGGGTATTTAAGTTTGGAACCCTCGGGCGGCCTATTATTTTATAGTCCCCCGGTCATTTATAATATTACAGTAAAGCGTGAGTGGTGATCGGAGAATTGGAGGCATACATACTTGACTCGGTGCTGGGGAGCTACGCGTTCTCCAGTGATGGGGGGCTCATAGCCTACAGTCACCCCCCAAATGATATCGACGAAGCAGTACACATAGCCCTACAGCTGGAGGAAGGAGAGCTTACACCAGTCCTCCAACGCCTCATAGAAGAGTTGAAGGAGAAGGGGGTAGAGAAGGTTTACGTTGAAGACGAATCACTAGTACCGAAGATCAACAGGACAGGCTTAGAAGCCGAGTACGCCGAGGGCGACGATGTACTAGTCAATGCCAGGTCCAAACTATTCGACCTCGCAATAGAGACCGGGTTCAAAGGCTCACTAGAGGAAGTCATGGACTTCATGCACAAAGCCACAATGGAGTACACTAGGAGGAAGCTGAGGAGCCACGCGCAGAAGAGGGACCTCCTAGCAGCCCAGGCTATAAGAGCCACCGACGATATAGACAAGACCATAAACCTGTTCGTAGCAAGGCTCAGGGAGTGGTACTCCATACACTTCCCAGAGCTAGACGACCTCGTGGAGGACCATGAGAAGTACGTGAGGATAGTGTCCCAGCTAGGCTCCAGGGACAACATCACCGTGGACAACCTCGTGAAGCTAGGGTTCAACAAGGGTGAGGCCGCCAAGATAGCCGAGGCAGCCAAGAAGAGCATTGGAGCAGACCTGTCAGAGTTCGACATAGACGCCATCCAAACCCTGGCTAGGATCACATACGAGCTATACCAGCTCAGGAACAGCCTAGCAGGGTACATATCAACTGTAATGAAGGAAGTCGCCCCGAACATAACCGCCCTAGTAGGACCACTACTGGGAGCCAGGCTGATAAGCCTAGCAGGATCCCTCGACAGGCTAGCAAGGATGCCTGCAAGCACTATACAAGTACTCGGAGCAGAGAAAGCCCTGTTCAGAGCCCTGAGAACAGGTGGCAGACCCCCGAAGCACGGTATAATATTCCAGTACCCCGACATACACAAGAGCCCCAGGTGGCAGAGGGGTAAAATAGCGAGGGCCCTAGCCTCAAAGCTCGCTATAGCCGCTAAAATAGACGCTTTCACCGGAAGGTTCGTTGGAGACAAGCTAAACGAGGAGCTCAGGAAGAGGATAGAGGAGATAAAGACCATATACGCGAAGCCGCCTGCACGTAAGAAAGAGGAGAAGCCTCAGCCCCAGAGACCCCCTAGGAGGCCGAGGAAAGGCCGTGGTAAAGGTAGAAGGAAGAAGGGGAGAAAAGGAGGTAGGAGGTGAGTCTGAATGGTAGAAGCGGTCAAAGTGGAGGAGCACCCCAAGTATAAGGGTGTTTACATAATAGAACTAGAGGACGGTAGCGAGAGACTCGCTACCAAGAACCTCGTCCCCGGCAACAGGGTCTACGGCGAGAGGCTCCACGTTATAGACGGCGTGGAGTACAGGGAGTGGAACGCTTACAGGTCGAAGCTAGCGGCCAGCCTATTAAAAGGGATCGAGGAGCTACCGATCAGGGAGGGTGACAGGATACTCTACCTGGGCGCAGCCAGCGGCACCACGCCGAGCCACATAAGCGACATAATAGGCCCGGAGGGGAGGCTCTATGGAGTCGAGTTCGCCCCTAGAGTCATGAGAGAGTTCCTCCTCGTTGTCGAGGAGAGGAAGAACCTGTATCCAATACTGGGCGACGCCAGGTTCCCCGAGAAATACAGGCACCTCGTCGAGGGTGTGAACGGGCTCTACGCCGACATAGCCCAGCCGGAGCAGGCTGCTATAGTGGTGAGGAACGCTAAGTTCTTCCTAGAGGACAACGGTTACCTGCTACTAGCGATAAAGGCTAGGAGCGTTGACGTTACAATGGAGCCTAGCGAGGTCTACAAGAGGGAGATAAAGACCCTGCAGGAGGGCGGGTTCGAAATAATCGATGTAGTCCACCTGGAGCCTTTCGACAAGGACCACGCAATGGTCTACGCAAGGTATAAGAGGGAGTGAAGTTCCACGGAGATAAGAGCCCTCCCCCGGGGGGCTCTGAGTTTATTATAAGGAAATACCATAGGGAGATACTCTCCCTCAACACTTCCCTTCCAGCAAAGCGGCGGAGCCTCAAAGACATACTTGAGACGAGGGACTATTTTGTAACGCTTAAGAACGGTACGAGGCACCGCTTCGACCCTGTTGAGATAGAGAAGCTGTCCGATAGGGTTCCCTGGTATCTCTATCCCCGGACCATGCTTCCGATTATCATAGAGTACGTGGATCAGGGAGGCAAGAAGGTTTTCCGCGTGGCCGGTGACAGGTGGGACAGGAGGATAGTCGAGGTGTTACTGCGGGGGGAGTTCAGCGTTGAGGGGGTTAGCGTCCTCGAGTACGGCGAGGTCTCTAGGTTGCTCTCATTATATAAAAGTTTGCTTACAATTATAATATCCATGTGAGGATGCGTCCTAGAGGAAAACATAGGGGTGTTGCCCGTTGATGGCTAGGAGGGGGCTTAAAGAACTGTTCTATAGGACCATAGGCATACTTTACAAGTATGCGGATGAAGTCACTGTTCTAGACTACCCTCCTAGCCATATGAGGCGGAGCATAGATATAATAGCCAAAATCAAAGGTAGAAGCATCCTAGTCAAAGTCACGGATGACCTGGCGAGCCTCCCCAAGTCAGAGGTCAACGAGCTACAAGGTGCGTCCTCGACTATTGAGACAACGCCACTTATAATCGCTGAGAGCTGGGGAGGGGATAGGCTAGCTGACTTTGTCGCATACTCAATATACAACTCCTACGCCATCACGCCGGACACCCTGGAGGGACTTCTGTCCGGGAAGGGGCAGGTGTATGTCAAGACGGCTAAAGACGGGTATCACGTCAGTATATCTGGGGAGAAACTGAAGGAGGCCAGGCTGGAGAAAGGGATGAGCCTCGGACATGTCGCCGAGTATGTGGGTGTGTCTAGGAAGACTATATATGAATATGAGAGGGAGTCCCTGGAGCCCAATATTGAGAGAGGCAGGAAGCTCCTAGAACTCTTCGGGAGCAACATACTCAGCCCCATAGACCTCTTCAAGCCGCCGAGTAGCAAACAGGTGAAAGAACAGGAGGCCCATAACGTTTATGAGGAGAGGATTATAAGGGAAGTGAAAGCACTCGGCGGAGACGCGTTCCACCTAAAGAGGTCCAGCATAGACATCGCGGCAAAGCTGGATGAGCGCATCATGTTTGTCGTGGAGCACGAGAAGACGAGTAGCAAGAAGATATATGCGAAACTAGAGAACACGGGTAAGGCCAGCAAGGTCGTTGAAAGCAGGGCTATATACGTATACCAGTCAACGAAGATCCCGAGGCAGGACGTTGAAGCAGCCGGCCTCGAGCCCATTAGGTCGAGCGACCTAGTCGAGTTTATTAGAAAAGAACTACGCAAGGACAAGAAGGGTCAGAGTTGAGGATAGCGTTATCAGGGCCTCCCGGCTCGGGGAAGACCACGATTGCCAGGAGGTCAGCCGATCTCCTCAAGAGCCTGGGATGCCGACCACTAGGTTTCTACACCCCTGAAGTAAGAGAGTCGGGGCGGAGGACCGGTTTCCTCGTAGAAGACCTGGAGACCGGGGAAACAGTTTGGCTGGCCAGAAGAGGCCTCCCCTCGAAGTATAGAGTAGGCTCATACGGGATCTACGAGGAGGCAGGCAAGTTCCTATGCAACATCCTAGACAGGACTGTGGAGGCTGAAATCATTGTAATAGACGAGATAGGTCCTATGGAGCTAGTCTTCCCCTGCGTTAGAACTAGGCTATCCAGGCTCTTATCCCATGAGGAGCAGAGTTTCCTTATAGTTTACCACCGAAGGCTCAGGGAGAAATATCCTGGCCTCCACCGGTTGATCACTGGTAAAGCAATCGTTTTTTGGGTATCAGTAGAGTCAAGGTCTAAAGTATGGGCCGATGTGAAGAGGAGGATAGAAGAGTTCTGCAGTGCTAGGCGAGGAGGTAGTAATGGATCCGAATAGGGATTACATAGAGATAAAGGAGGGTAAGGCTAGGATACTGGCGCCTAACCCGGCCAGGTTCAAAAGGCAGGACGGCGTGTACGAGCCGTCTTGGGCCCCGGTGTTCTATAATCCCCGGATGAGGTTCAATAGAGATGTGAGTGTAGCAGTCCTCTCAGCGTACTATGAAACCTATTGTCCTAAACCTTCTGTCAAGCTCGTAGACCTCCTGTCAGCCACAGGGGTCAGGGCTATCAGGTATGCATTGGAGTCCCGTGGAGTTGAGAAGGTTTATGCTAACGACAAGAACCCCAGGGCCGTAAAGCTCATCGAGGAGAACATAAAAAGGAATAATGTCGAGGACAAGGTACAAGCCCTGGGCTACGAGGCAAACTACGCTGCTCTACACATTAAGCATGTGCTAAACGAGCCAATACTCTACGTGGACATAGACCCCTACGGGAGCCCCCTCCCCTTCATGGATAATTCCCTGAGGCTCATAGGCCACAGAGGGATGATCGGGTTCACAGCCACAGACATGGCTCCACTTGTAGGGGCTAGAGTAAAGGCCGGGTTAAGGAGGTACTATAGCCTCTCGGGTAAAACCCCGTTCTCCAAGGAGCTAGGGCTGAGAATACTGGTCGGAGCGACTGCTAGGATGGCCGGTGTACACGAGAAGGGCGTCAAGCCTCTCCTAGTCTTCTACAAAGACTACTACGCCCGGGCATTCCTCCTAATAGAGAGGGGAGCGGGGAAAGCCGACAGGTCCATTGGTTTACTAGGCTACATCATGTACTCCCCCTCAACCGGCTATACATGCTATACTAGCGGTCCAGTACCCGGTGAATGCGGCGTCGACCCCTACACCGGGGAGAGGCTCGAGGCTTACGGGCCGCTGTGGACTGGGCCGCTAGGAGATGAGAGGTTCATGGATAGAGTCATTTCCGAGCTAGATGGGTTAGAGTCCCCGCTCAAAGCTGTGGAATACTCGTTCATAGAAAGGATCAGGGAAGAGTATTCTATTACAAGCAAGCCCCCCTACAGGCTTGATCACTGTGCAAGGGTGCTCCGTGGCAGGATGCCGCGGCCAAGCCGTGTAGCAGAGGCACTCGAGGACATTGGTTACCGCGCCGTTGTCAGCTACCTTGACCCTCAGAGTTTGAGGACTAACGCTCCGGTCAGAGATATTTTCTATGTTTGCAGGGAGCTGGTTAGGTGAGGCTTAGGGGCTACTGTGTCTTCCTGGTCTTAAGCTCTTTCTTTAACTGGTCTATGAAGGCTGTTAGGTAGGGGCACCTGGTGGGGTCGTATATGCTTCCTCTCCCGCATGTGTCGAGGAATGGGCATGTGAAGCATGGTATGTGTAGTGCTAGGCCCGGCCTTATTTTCAGCCTTCCCTCTGGCTGTACTGTTTCGACGTAGAATATTCTGAATGTTTTCCTCCCGTTATACATTTCCTCTTTTCTCCTAATGACCCCTTTCCTGAGGAGCCTTAGGATAAGCCTGCTCCCCTCCCTGCTGTCTATGTTGAGGATTTTCCTGAGCTCAGCCTGGAGTATCCCTTTGTCGCCGGACTCCTTTATTATGCGCAACGCTTCCTCTTCTACTGTGACGGCCTTTTTACTCACCGCGTCTACACCTACCCAGAGTTCCACCGCTACATGTAATAGTGTCGGTTAACCGTGTGTTCCTCCTTTATAATATGGTTGTAGGAGGTATTAAGTGTTTCAACCTTGTGAACAAAAATACCCGGTTAAAACCTGGGTATGAAAAGGGTCTAGGCTGTTACCTCGGATGTATCCCTACTGGATCTCTGTATGTATCCCGGTATACCAGTATGCATGTGACGCATCATGCCGGGAATTCCTGCTACTCCCCGCGCTGGACTGGGCATCTTCTTTCCGACGTATACAATTATCATGGTGTCCTTGAACATCCTAGTATACGTCTTCCTAATTGTGGCGTCAACTATGTTGGCTGCGCTAGCTATGTTTTTCTGGATCAGCTTGTCGCTCTCCAAGCCATAGAACCTCGATGTTAGAAACAGTGTTGTAGCTGCTACCGCGTATGAACTCCTGCCTTGCACTTTTACAACTCTGTCTATCTTATCGAGCAGTTTTAAGGCAGCAATTATGACTCTCTGGTCAACCTTTAACTTGTTGCCTATCTCGAATAGGGCTCTCTTGGAAGCGGTTTTCACCTTGGTGACCCGTTTGGATGCATCGGGGATTATTCTCTCGAGTATGCCTGCCTTCTTGAGCTTCATGAGCGCGTCCCAGAGCTTCTCTCTAGCGAAATCGTTTTCGTAGTATTTGGCTATCTCCGCTATGCTAATATTGACTCCGTGTGTAACGCCGGCCTTGTAGAGAGCGGCCGCTGCGAAGTATTTCCTGTTACTAGACTTTACAAGCCTGAGTTTGATGGCTTCACCGAGTATTTTAGATGCGGTTGAGAGGAGCGCGGTGTTACCCTCGACACCTAGGCTGACAGCTAGGTTCTTGAGCTCCTGCCTGCTAGTTATCTCGCTTCTTTCGCTTCTTTTTGTTTTCCTGCTGTTCTTCCTTATTCTGAGGGCGTTAATTCTCCTGGATCCCGTTAGCTTCTTTCCTAACCCGTCCCTCGACGTGTCGATTTTGTAGACACCGATGCCTCTGTCATGCCTTGTAGGATCGTTGGGTACTATTCCGTCGTTCCTGCGTTGCCTGCTTAGGCCATCCGGGCTATATAGGATGTCGGCTTCCTGTTCTCCGGCGCACACGCAGGCCCTTGTTATAGGATTGAAATATGCGTATGGATTATTGCATTTCTCGACGCATGAAAGGTTAGGGTCTCCAAACCCGAATCCCGGTTCATCCAACTCTCTGATCGACAAACCGTAAATGCCCCCGGCACCGGGGCGGCTCCGGGGCTATTTGGGTTTCCTCTTATTCCTCGTTTTCCTCGGGGGTTTACCGGGTTTCTTAGAGCGTGTTGGCCCCGGTTTACCGGGCTTCCTTCTCCGGCTGTGCCTGCTTCTACGGTTTCTTCTTGTGGGAGGCTCTATGTATAGGGGGTCCCCTATTGATATGCTGGCCCCGGCCTCTAGCTTCACCACTGCGAAGGGTGACTCTACGGGGCCTATGATATCTATTAGCCTCCCGATGGGTTTTCCGGGCTGGTTGCTGTATACTTTTAATCCTAGTCTTGGCGGGTTCCTGATATTACCTAGTCTTACGGTTATTAGTCCCCCTCGGGTTATAGTGTATACGGTTCCGAGTTTCTGTTTCATGCCTGTTTAACCCATATAGCCCCGGTTGTCGGTGCCGGATTATAGTGGTTTCGTCGTGGGTTTAATTTAACGGTAAAACACTGTTGAGGGGGGTTATCGGAAGTATTTGTGTCTGGAATGAAAGTACACATAGTGGAAAACATCAACCGGCATGAACAATAAACTACAGCGGAACCAATCACCTACCAGAACGGTGCTCCCTTATCTTGCCAGCAATCAACCGGAGAACCCCGGTCTTAGAGCCCCTCTTATCAACCAGTACATAGCCACGGCTATACATCCAGTTCCGGGGATACCTAGCCTCAACAACTTCAGGGTTCAACCCTAGCTCAACAGCTGCATTATAGACCTCCTGCAAACCTGGCTTCTTAACAGCTTCACCCAGAGGGATTCTCCTCCCCATACCCCGAGTCCTAGTAGAGTCAAGGTATTCAGGCCATACAACAACCTTCCTACCCTTATTATCTCTTTTAGTCAACTCTCCCGGCACCATTCTCTAGAAGTTTGTATAGAAGGAGATATTAAGGGTACCTCGAGAAAGGACGGAAAACGAGAAGCCGTCATGTCATACGGCTAAGAGAATTAGGGGACGGCGGCTCAGGAGATCAGTACAGCGTTTATCACACCATCCTGCCCTGGACGGCTAACCACTACAGCGTCTCCCTTCTCTGTCTTGATAATAGTGCCTTTAGTAATAATGTTCCTTCTCTTATACTCCCTGTTAGCCGGGGTCTCCACGATCTCGAGTATCTTAGCCTTAAAGGCCTTACCTGTCTTCTTATCGACAACATTTGCAAATATAACTCTCTTCAGTCTAAGCTTGAAGCCTCCTCCTCTCACTCTTATCTTCTTCCTAACCTCTTTCTCCCCCTCTCCGGCAAGTATTGTGGGTACGAAGTACCTGCCGAATAGAGCTTTCCTCTTCACCTTATAGTTATACCTTCTCTTACCACCGCTCGGCTTCTTCATGTCCCTCTCGTGGTACACGCCCATACTGCATCCCTCTATAAACCCCATTTGAATGCTACGAGGATTATAAGTCTATTCCAAAAATATCCTTTATCCTCTCAATATAATCTCCTAGCCTTGGAACTCTCGATGTATCACCGTGTATCCAGGGCTTCAAAGCCATTAAGAACGCTTGAACCGTGAGGTCGAACCTTGTAACAACACCGTGGGTCATGTATCCTATGTAGCCGAGGTTCTCCTTGACATGTATGAAACCCCTGTATTTAGAGGCTACCTTTGACAATTCCACACCTGTAGATACAGTGTACGCCTCCTCTTGGTACAACTCGAACCCCTGGCTAGTTCCCAGGCTCACCTTCTCGTCTGGGCTGACAACAACGGCTATTTGCTGGACTATGTAGCCTGTTGGAGAGGGATACGGGAGTAATCCGGATTCAACTCCCGCGCCGAAACACCCGTTGCACTCCCTCCAAGCCTGGAGGGCCCTCTTCAAAGCACCTATAAGAGTCTCCTCAAGCCCTACCGGCTGGGGAGGGACTCCCGTCTCGGGGTTAACCCTTGTTATCTCGGTAATACCTATTGCGGAGAAGGCCCTCTTAGCCGCCCTTAGCTTCATCTCGTTCCTCGTTGCAACAGCGGCTTTTTCCCCAAAGGCCATATATACCGCCCTCCGGGAAGTTCTGATGAATCGGTTTAATGTTAATATATCTGTGATTAAACTATCCCAAATGGGTTTAAACCGTTTCGGGGATGTATTGTGGAGAAGAGCTTAGCTGAGAACCTGGCGACTTCAGCGGTTAGGGTTCAGAGGAAAATCAGGTCAGTCATGTCGAGGACAGCGGAGACAGAGATTGACAAAAATAAAATACCTAGGCACGTTGGAATAATACCCGATGGCAACAGGAGGTATTCTAGAATAGCAAGGCTATCATATAGGGTAGCCTACAACATCGGATATGAGAACCTTAGATCCATAATGAAGGAACTCCTCCGAATGGGGGTCAGGTACCTCTCAGTCTACGCCATGTCGCTAGACAATTGTGTTAAGAGGAGTAGTGAAGAGCTGGCCACTCTTCATGAGCTGATAATTAGGGGGGTAAACGAGCTGGCTAGAGATGAGGATGTCGAGAAAAACGATATCAGGGTAATATTCTTCGGCGACCTCTCACTTCTGCCCGAAAGGATACAAGGGAAGGTCCGGGAGTTAGAGGAGATGACAGCCAGTAGGAAAGGGGGCATTCTAGGAGTCGCGTTGTGCTACAGCGTTCTCAGGGAGATCGATATGGACAAGGAAGGCTGCGAGAGGCCGATAAGCTACAGGGTCATGCCTCCCATAGACCTGGTGATCCGTACGGGAGGGCAAAGGAGGCTGAGTGATTTCTTCCCCGTTAACGCTAGGTATGCAGAGCTCTACTTCACCGAGAAGCCGTGGCCCGCGTTCGGTATCGATGACCTCTACAGCGCGGTTAAGTGGTATCAGAGTGTTCCCCGGAATTTTGGGAGGTAGCCTCATATTTCCCTGAAACCCTGAAGTACACGTATAGCATTGCTATGATGCCCAGACCGCCGAACAATATTTGGAGGAACCCTGATTCGAGCACGACGCTTGACAGGAGATCTGAGCTCGGGTGCACTGGAAGCCCCCTCAAACCGTCTCCTAGAACATAGCCTGCCAGCATTAGCGTTATAGTTACGAGTAGCTTGAGGGTCTCGTCATACATTTTCTTCCTGTTTATCTCCATGTAC
>JALUZI010000224.1 GCA_027012045.1 Desulfurococcales archaeon | reverse complement strand
TCTGAGAGTGCTTCCTTCTAGGAACTCCCTGATAGCAACCGCCCGGTACTGGGAGGGTGTGCAGACCTCGTAGAACACTGGTGTCACCAGTCCTACTATGCCGCGTAGCTTCTCCATCGCATGGAACTCCGCGGTGAGCCTGTCCCTAGGGTTTACTCTGTACTCGACCATGGGCTTAGCCATTATCTTGAATACAACCCATTTACCGCCCATGTGGGCGTAGTCCTTAACAACCACTCTTGACCCGTTGCAGCTGCAGAGTATGCTGCTCGAAATGATGTGGCCGGACCTGCATGTCGGCTTCCCACTGCACTCCATGTACTCGGAGGCCGCCTCGCTCGGAGACCCGCATTTTAGGTAGAACCTGGTTGACCCTACCCTGAGATGCTCACCGGAGACCCGGATGTCGGGCCCCCGGAGTCTTTCAACCGCGTGCTTAGCTAGTTTGTTCATAAGGGACCTGTGGAAGCTGGATATGGAGAATCCTGCCGTTGTTTTATGCTCCTTAATCTTCTCGGGAGAGCTTATCCTGTAGAAACCATCCGTGTACTCGACGCCCTCAACACTGTCTAGAAGCCTCTTATAGAATCCTATAACCCTCGCCTTCTCACCTGGATCCCGGTTCATTTCAACGTAGAGCCTCGAGAGAAGCCCTCCTACAGCCTCAGCCTTCCTCGCCAAAGGGTATAACGGGGTCATCAATGCCATAGAATAAAGGCCTCCAAGGCTGGAAACGGCCTCCTTTAAAGTGTCAATCACCGCTCTCTCCCTATACTTCCCTGCTAATACTCGTATCTCATCTTCACTGCCATCGGCTTCAACCCATGGATACATGAATACAGAAGAGAGGAGTTCTCCTAGGAGCCTATATTCAATGTCCGCCTTGACGAGGTTCAATGAGACCGTGATAGTGTCTTCCTCCACCTTTACGGTGGGGAGTGAACTATCGGTAACCTCGAGTTTGAACCCTGGATAGACTAGTGTAGCAATCATTACAGTGCACCAGCTGCAGGCCCTTTTTGAGAACTAGGGTTCGACTCTCAATAAAATAACTAGACCAGCGTAAAAGCCGGGGATGGTAGTGGGCTGGCCTCGTCGGGGTGGAGGCGGGGAAACCTTTTTAAAGCGTGCGCATTGTTAACCTGTACTCCCGAACACAGGTGTAAGCGGAGGTTGCCCCAGTTGGGGACGTTGTAGTATCCAAGTTCGGCGGATCAATCCTCACAGGCCCCGAGTCATACCTCGGAGCCGCTGAAATCGTTTCCAGCCAGATAAACGAGGGTTTCAAGCCTATTGTTGTCGTTTCGGCTATGAAGGGAGTCACAGATCAGCTGATAGAGATAGCCTCGAAGAGGGACAGCGGGATCCTAGCGAGGATCGAGAGGCTTCACCTTGAGACAGTCCGGGGTATAAGCC
>JALUZI010000223.1 GCA_027012045.1 Desulfurococcales archaeon | reverse complement strand
TCTTTGAGTGGGTATTGAGGAAACTGTTTATGAATCCTCCGATACCAGGTAGGAGGCATAACTCCTTTTTTGCGTTGGGAATAGTGGCCTACAAGTGCAGGAGAGAGGTTCCGTATGAGGAGGCGTTGGAGACAATACCGATGGTCTATGAAGACATGATGGATAGGAACCTCCACATAGGCTTTACGATAGAGGAGGCTTACAGTGCATTTCATAAAGGTTATAACCCCAAGTATGTGAGAGCAAGCTGGAAGTATCTTTGTGGACTTTTGGGCTGGGAATACAGGCCGAATAAGAGGAATGGACGGAGTAGAGAGGAACATTTAAAGTTAGCGAGGCAGATTAAGGAGCTTTATGCAAGGTCTCGTTGGGAAGAGATAGAGGAGCACATCAAGCGCTTGTTAGAACAGGGTTATAGCAAGCGTAAGATAGCTGAGATGGTCGGTATTCATCATTCAACCCTTTATCGTAGGTTTAAACATTTGTTTCTGTAAATCCTTGTAAATCAATGTCTTAAGCCCAGTCTTTTGTTCTTCAAAAGTGTCGCATTCTATTGATATAAACCCTCCCCTATGTATATAGGCTCTGCCGTCGGGTGCAAAAGAGAAGGAGAAAGATTAAGAGAGAGTTAGGGTAGTTGAGAGTAATGAAGTGTTCTTTTTTCTTTGATTCTTACTTCAGGCACGGCGAAAAATTTTTTGAAGTCTAGAACTCTTTAGAGCTTTGTTTTCAAAGCTTTTGTGAGTTCTTAGGGTTATAGAGGTTATATAGGTTTTTTGCTTCTTGGAGTGCTTTTTTAATTGTTTCTTTGTTTTCTGGGTGTTGGTTTAATTCTTTTCTCAATACAGCAATAAATGTTTGTGATGCGGAAAGTTTCTTGAATTTATGGTTGCTTTTTTGAAAGTTTTTGCGGGCTTTGTCAAGTAGCTTTATTATGAATGTTTCAACTAAACTGTTGCTTAGGTTGTATTTATCTGCTAACTCAAGGCAATTTTCATATTCATCAGGGTTTACTCCTATTGCTTTGAAAAGTTTCGCTCTTTTCTTGACAAGGAATTCGTAAGTTAGTGGCATATTTCCATTCCTGGGTTATTTCTCTTTCTTTAGTTCCTCTATCGCTTCTTTTACTAAGTCTATTTGGATGTCAAGTATTTCGGCTATTTCTTCAGGAGAAAGGTGTTTTTTTAGGTAAAGCTTTTGAATGCTCTTTTTTATTCCTCTTTTCTCTCCTTTCTCTACCAGCTCTTTCAGGTAGAGGTTGGTTTCAGGGTCTATTACCAGTCCCATGTTTCCTACCTCCTGCTCTACAAGTTTTAATATTTGCTTATCTCTTAACCCTGCAAGGATAAGGATTTTCTGGATTAATTCCTGCTGGAGTCTTCTGTCCTCTATGGTTTTAATCTTTTCAAAGATTTTCCTGATAG
>JALUZI010000222.1 GCA_027012045.1 Desulfurococcales archaeon | reverse complement strand
CTCCAGTTAGACGAGTACGGCAACCTACCAGCATTCCTTCCATGGAGCGAGATCGGCGCCCGGCTAATGAGGAACTTCCATAACCTATATCATGTAGGAGACAAGGTTGTGGTCAAAGTCATCCGTGTTAACCGGAAGAAAATGCAGGTTGATGTAAGCCTCAAGAAGGTAATGGAAGGGGAGAAAAGGAGGAAAATGATGGAGTTCAAGAGAAGGGTAAAAGCAACAACTCTAGTCATTATGGCGGCAGAGAAGATAGGGGCGAGTGAGGACGAGGCGTACAAGGAGGTTATATGGCCTCTTGAAGATCGTTATGGAGACATTATGACGGCACTCGAGTATGCAGTTATAGAAGGCCCTGAAGCCTTTAAACAGGCTGGAATACCCGATAAGTGGATCGAGCCTTTATATGAAACCGCTGTTAAACATGTCGAAGTTAAACAAGTCAGGATATCGGGTATCTTTGAAATAAGGTCACTTGCTCCAGACGGTGTGGAACGTATAAAGAAACTGTTGAACAGCATTCTAAAATATGCATCTAAAAAAGACGACTCCGTCAGCATTAAGATATACACAATCGGCGCGCCTAAATACAGAATCGATCTAACGGGATATGACTATAAGACCCTGGAGAATGTCCTCTCGAAACTGCTTAAGAAAGCCGAGAAGGAAGCTAAGAAAATGGATCTAGAGTTCAGTTTTACGAGAATAAGAGAAAAATAATGTCTAGGAGAAAGGGGATACTAGTTTGAAGTGGCTATTAAGAAGATGTAGGAGATGTGGAAGATATACGCTTAGAAGAGATAAGTGTCCCGTGTGCGGAGGAGAACTATACGTGCCTCACCCGCCTAGGTTCTCGCCTGAAGACAGGTATGTCGCTTATAGATACCAGGCAAAGAAGAAGGCAGGCATAATCAGATAATTACTTCCACGTAACAAGCAGAGGTGTGCAAAGTGAAAAACACGGTTACTCCCGGCGACGAACTGGGAGTTATAGAAGAATTCCTCGAAGGAGAAGGGGTATACGAGAACGGGGAGGGCAAGCTAAGAAGCATGTATACAGGCAAAACCTTCTTTGACATGGTTAAAAGGACAGCCAACGTTATCCCGGTTAAGAAGCCTAAATACCCGAGGCCTGGTGAGACAGTTTTTGGTGTAGTGACATCGATCAAGCCCGACATGGTTATACTAGATCTCTACGGTAAACTCGTAGTTACGGGTAGAAACTATAATATAGAAGAGTTCTCTGGCACGCTTACAGGTTTAATACCCATCAATCTAATAGCCCCTGAATACGTCAAAGACATCCATGACTACTTCTACATAGGAGACATAGTCATAGCACAAGTAACAGGCTCTAGAAACCCATTCCAACTGTCGACTAAGAAACCTATTCACGGCGTCTTGTATTCCATATGTCCAAACTGCAACAC
>JALUZI010000221.1 GCA_027012045.1 Desulfurococcales archaeon | reverse complement strand
GTTGCGAAGTATAGGGATAATACTGTTCCAGGCCTACCCTTAGCGACATCAGTTATGAGTGTCTGGGCAGTTGGCCATGTTAGCCCGGCCATGGCGCCCCAAAAGACCATTGCCAGGATTATTCCATAGGCGCTTCCAAGCAGGGTTGCGGCGTAGACTACTACCGCGGCGGTCAGCATTGGGAGCAGTGTGAAAAGCCTCCTCTTCTCAGGGGACAGGTCTCCGAGTAAACCGGCGACGAGGCTGAGGGACGCTCTCCCAGCCATGAAACCGCTTGTCATGCTAGACACTGCTATTACTGACGCTCCGAGGCCCAGCTTCATCAATAGGGCTAGCGAGGGCCTTATCAGCCCCGCGGCTATGCTTGCAATGTAAACCGCTACTAGGATTCCAACTGTTTTCCTCTTCTCCTCGCCCAACCCTTCACTACCTCGCCCATAGCCTTCTTACCTACAGGGTCCACAGTCATCGAGGCCAACTCCCAGAGTGCATCCTTGAGCACCGGTAGAGTGCTTCGGAGAAGCATCCTCCTCATATACCCCGGCCTAGCACCCCTGGGCGTACTCCTGGCGAAACGGGCTATCTTCTCGAAAGCCTCGTCGATACTTCTAGCGGTATCGTCTATTAACCCCAGGTCAACAGCCTCTGAGGCCTGTATTTCTCTACCTGTCAAAGCTAGTTGGAGTGCTTTACGGTATCCTAGGACTCTAGGACCTATTGTTAGTAGGACGGGGGGTATGAGGCCTATACGGGCCTCCGGGTATGCTATGACAGCGTTCTCCAGGGCCACCGTGTAGTCGAGCAATAATAGTATCTCCCCTCCTCCCCCGTAGGCGAGCCCGTTTACCAGTCCGGCTACAACTCGGTCGCAAGACACTAGTGTTTCAACTGCACTGTATACCCTGTCGAAGAAGTCGCGGGCTTCACTTTCATCCTTAAAGTTGTACATTTCCACTATATCGTCACCGCTTGAGAAGGCTCTACCCGACCCCGTGATCACTAGTCCATTATAGTCTCCTTTACACGACCCTCTTAGCTCCGCGGTGAGCTCCTCCCAGACCTGCCTGTTCAACGCGTTGAGCTTCCCGGGCCTGTTGAGAACTATGACGTGCAACCCGTTCCTGTTGAATGTTTCTAGGACTGGCAATAAGGCACCCCTCGCGGCCAGTATGACCGTATGCCTATTTTTAATAAGTATATAACCGGTATAAATAGAGGGTCACATGACGGGTTGATATGTGTTGAAAGCCCTCGTACTACACTCACCCGGGGATCTAAGGCTGGAAGAACTGCCAGACCCGGCTCCCACCGGTGACTGGGTCCGAATCAGGGTTGAGCGAGTAGGTATCTGCGGAACTGACAAGGCGTTCTATAAGGGTACCTACCAGCTGCTGAAGAAGCCCCTAGTCCCGGGCCACGAGATCGCTGGCACTG
>JALUZI010000220.1 GCA_027012045.1 Desulfurococcales archaeon | reverse complement strand
TCGGAGAAGAAAGGGGTAAAGAGAGCCGGGGCTAGTGGAGTGACTGTTTTCAAGAGTGTGGGGATAGCTGTGCAGGACACTGCTATTTCAGACCTTTTATACTCTGCTTCAAAATAATCTTCAGTCTATCTCAATTCTCCACCCCTTTATACGGGCGTCGTAGTAGACAAGACCGTAGCGCCGGAGAACCTCGAATAGCCCTGATAGATCCCCTGACCTTTTCTCAGCTTCGTTAACATCGGTTGTATGGGAACCTGATAGCCTGTTTTCAAGTTCTACGAGTGTAGGAATCGAAGTTATAATATAGTCTCCCCCGCCTTCAATGATCTTGAACCCAGAGTTCCTGGCAAGGCTGACGAGTTGCCTAGGCTTTACCTTGAATTGACTCAGCAATTCTTGAATGGTTACATATCCTTTAGACTGCACCATGCTTTTTATATATTCGACTATTGCATTCGAGTTCTTTCCACGGCTTTCCCTACCTGTGAAACTCCCAGCTCCGCGGGACTGAGAGGCTTGTGCACTTCTGCAGGCCGATTCCAGTTCAGAGACCTGCTTGCGCAGCTTCTCCAGTTCGTCGATGATAGCCTTGGTTGAGGATAGAACAATGTTTTTCAATTCGTCGAGATCTGTAGAGTGCTCCAAACGGTCTTCCCGGGACATGTAATCGCTTATGCGTCTCTTCAAGACCAGATACCCAGTGTTTGAATATATGATTCGTCGAAGATAAACCTAAACAATAAGAGCCTGGATTCACTGTGACCGGTAAAACGGTTGTTGAAAAATTAAGGAGAGAAAATTAGTGGATCCTAGGTGTTTTTACATAACTAGCTTATCCACGAATATCTGTGCAATATCGACTATTGGTTTTCCGTCTACTTCTATCGGCTGTCTGTATGGCGGTAGCTCTGTTATGAAGGGTATTC
The DNA here is from genome assembly GCA_027012045.1 of Desulfurococcales archaeon. Lineage (GTDB taxonomy): Archaea > Thermoproteota > Thermoprotei_A > Sulfolobales > Acidilobaceae > Tiamatella. The sequence continues at coordinate 4,584 of JALUZI010000220.1, read as the reverse complement.
TGGTCTTCAACCTGTCAAGGTACTCTGGAACAGTCTTGTTCTGGAATAGGATTCCGAGGGGTATTCTTTCATCCCACTCTAACGCCTTTGCTATGGTTTGCTCCATCTTGGCCTCGAGCTCCTCGGGTTTTTCCACTACTGGATTCCAGTTCTCCTCCTGGTCTACATAGTATATTCTCTGTTCGTACCATTCCTTAGTGTAGACATTGTTGTAAGTGGGACACGGCTGGAGTATATCGACAAGAGCGGTGCCCTTATGCTGTATTGCAGCCTTTATTATGTCTTTAAGCTGTTTCACATGGTAAGCATATCCTCTTGCTATGAAAGTGTAACCACTGGCTAACGCTAGCAGGATCGGGTTGACTGGTGCATTAATGTTTGGTTTGCTTAGTGCCTTCGTCTTTATGAATAGGCCAAGTGTCGGGCTGGCCTGACCTTTAGTCAGCCCGTATACACCGTTGTCGTGGAGCAGTATTGTTATATCGACATTTCTTCTTCCAGCCGCCACGAAATGCGCTGCTCCTATACCGAGCGTGTCACCGTCACCAGCGTCTACTAGAACGGTTAGCTCAGGCCTCGTTAGCTTTATGCCTGTAGCAACAGGTATTGGCCTACCGTGGAGAGTGTGGACGCCGTTGATTGCAAGGAACTCTGGTAGCTTTCCGCTACACCCGATGCCTCCGACATCAACAGCCTTCTCTGGAGGTATCCCGAGCTCTCTTAGAGCCATTTCTAGTGCTGTTATTATACCGTAGTTTCCACATCCGGGGCACCAGTCCTTCCAGGTGTCCGCCTGATATTTAACTTGTTCACTGACCAAGGCTTAACACCACCTTCTTATCTCCTGTTCTGAGTATGTGTTTAACTGATTCAACTAGTTCTGCGACAAAAATGGGTCTTCCAGTGTACTTAACGACTAGGTGAGGTATATCGAACCCTGTGAACATCCTTATGACCTGGGCCGCCTGAGCCAGCGCGTTTCCTTCTACTCCTATCACTGTTTCAGCCTTCTCCAGTACGCTCTTCACGTAGTCGCTTGGGAATGGCATGAACATCCTTATGTGGAGGTAGTTGGCGTTTATCCCTTCTTCCTTGAGCTTGTCAATAGCGTCTAGGGCGGCGCCTTTAACGGCTCCCCAGCCTACTATGGTTATCTTAGCGTCTGGATCTCCGTAGAGGGTTACCTTGTCTTCTAGAGGTATTTCTTTTGCCGCGGTCTCGAACTTCTTCAGCCTCTTGTCCTGCATTTTTATTCTCTCTACGGGATCCTCGTTTCTCCTGCCGAACTGGTCGTGTTCGTTGCTGGTGTACCATACTACTGTGTCTCCCAGGAAGGCCCTCGGGGATATACCGTCCTCTGTATACTTGAATCTAGGGAATGGTTTAGGCGGGTTTTTCTCTATTTTTCCTCTGTCTATAACAACGTTCGATAGGTCAGGGTTGAAAATGTCCTTCATAGCGTTGGCTATAGCTTTCTCTAGTAGGTGTATGACGGGTGTCTGGTATTTCTCAGCCCAGTTTAGCGCTTTTATAGCGTCGTAGAAGGCTTCTTCGTGGTCTCCGCTTGCTATCACGATTCTCGGTAGATCGCCGTGTCCCTGGAATAGAGCTGCAAACAGGTCGCTCTGACTGTTCCTAGTGGGCATACCGGTGCTTGGGCCGCCTCTCATGTATAGTGTTATAACTACGGGGGCTTCTATTATCCCCGCGTATCCGAGTGCTTCAGCCATAAGGCTGAGGCCCGGTCCACTGGTGCTTGTCGCGGATCTGGCTCCCGCTAGGGATGCTCCTATTGCCATGTTAAGCGCTGAGATCTCGTCCTCTGTCTGGACTACTACGATGCCTCCCCTCTCCAAGCCAAGCTTCTCCGCCGCTTCGGGTGTTAGTGGGAAGTCCTCGAATTTCTCTAGGTAGAGGCTCTCGTCTGCGGCTGGTGTTATGGGGTAGTATGTTTGGACTCTTAAACCGCCTGCTATTTTACCCATGGCTACTACGTCGTTTCCTGAAACGACCAGTCTGGGCTTGTCAGTGTTTATGTGGGGCCCGTCCGGTATCACTTCTCTGTGTATGCCACCGAAGTTTTGTTTTGCGTAGTCATAGGCTACCTGGGCTGCTATTACGTTTGGCTTTATAACCTTCTGTTTACCCGCGAAGAACAGCTCTATTGCTTTCTGAAGCTTCTCTACCTCGACTCCTATAAGTGACATGCCAACTGCTAGTCCTATGGTGTTTATTGCCCTTGAAATGGAGACTAGTGACACACCGGCTTTTTCAGCTGTGGTCTTTAGAAGAGACCTCAGAGGGACTCCTACTAGTCTTTTCCCGCGTTTCTCGAGTAGTTTAATGACGCCCTCCACCGTGTGGGGGACGCCGTTAGCGTCTAGTTCTTCTTTGACCCTGGCCTTCAGGTATTTTGACATGCTTTGAATCGAGTCAATGTCTTTGGAGAGGACTCCTGTGTCGTATACTAGGAACTCGCCCACATCGTTGTAGTGGGTGAATACGGACTCGGCGTCCAAGGCTACTACTATATCGGCTGGTAGATTGGGAGCAAGTGCCCTGTCTTCCCTTACTCTTATGTTGAAATAGCTGTGTTTACCCATAATGTTAGAGTGATACTCTCTTGTTCCATATACTCTGTAGCCCTTCAACATGAAGGCTCTGAGAGCTATCTGGCCTGCCGATTCTATGCCTCCTCCCTGAGGACCGCCTATTTCGAATACTAGATCAACCATTTTACTCCACCGAGTATAGCTCTTCTTTTACCTCGGGCTCGACATAGGGCATGGGGTAGAGGCGGTGCCCCTTGGCCAGGTGGTACATATAGTCTTCGGGTGTAACTCTCGTCCTACATGTGGCGCACCAGTAGAAGCCGGGTTTATCTATTTTGATAGGCTCGAAGTGCTCGCAGGAGTCGTCTTCGAATGTCATTTTCCAAGGCCACTTATACGTGCATACTCCTATGCCCTCGTAAAAAACGTGGGGCCTCCAGTACTTGCAGTTTTTGCATTTCTTCTCTGTTGTGCCGGCGGGGGCACCGTCTCTACCCAAACCCTTTCGCCCTTCAATGCAGATGTGTGTTCAAGTCGGGTTCTTCTTACATCTGCATATATAAACGTTGCCACCTTTAGTATGGTATGAAAAGTGTACTTATGTGAACTCAGTTATTTTGTCTGCTACCTCCTCTAGCCATGATAGAGGTATATGGTCTAGTCCGGTGTTGTATATTGACTCGTAGAAGAACTCGTATGTTGCTCTTTCAATGCTCCAGAAGGTGACGCGTTCTTTCAAGTGTTGTTTGGTGACGATGTCTGCCGCTGTGGAGAAGTAGCTTTCAAGTATCACATTAAAGACCTGGCTGGTCCATTCATGCATTATTCGAGGGAGAGTTAAGGATGCTTCTTTTATTGAGAGGCCTTTTTGTATAGAGTGTGCTATAACTGAGATATAGTGTAGGCTTCTATAGATCACCGCTAGATCTCTAATAGGGGGTTCCTTCTCGTTTTGAGTCGCTGGTAAACGATCCGGTTCGCCCTCGTAGTCTAATAGCATTATACGGCCAGTTGGCGTTAATATGAACTGGTATAGGTGTGGGTCTCCGTGTATTCTCATTTTAGTGTCGCCTAGAGAATGTTTTCCTAGAAATGTTATTGATTCAATATTGTCCGTTAGTCTTACAGAGACCTCTCTGACAAGGGGGTCAGGATGGTTCTTCATTTGCTCCAATCTCCAGTTAACCCTGAAGACCCATCTGGAAACATCGTCTTCCGATACCTCTTCAGGTTCACACCAGTCGTAACTGCATTCAGCCATTATTCTATGCAATCTACCTATGAGATGCCCGATGGACTGGGATTGCTCTGGAACAAATACACTTCCTGTTTCCATGGTTCGGAGGGCGCTTCTAATGAAATAAGATACTACCGGGATGCCTTCGACGCTTCCGGTTATTAGATGAGTGTAGTAACCGGAGAACTCTACATATCCAATTAAACTTGGGGAGAAGTTTGCTTTTTGGTTTTTTAGATAGGCTAGAACTAGCGGTTCTAGGTTATCCTCGTTGAGTATTCTATATGATTTGACGTGGATTTTCCTGCCCGAACGGGTTATTGCCTCGAAGTTCTCGCTGCCTGTACCCGGAGGTTCCATGTGAGCTGTTTCCACGTGGTCTAGTGGTTCTAGGAGAACACTATTCGCTCCCGGTACTTTATTTCTCAGTATTTGATCGTAGAACAATGGATTCAATTCCCCAGGTAACAACTCGATTTTACCCGAGACCTCTCTCAGAGTATATCCAGTAAAGAATTTCTTCCCACACGCGGAACCATAAACTATGGTAACACCAGAAACATCGGTACAGTACTCAATAGCGGGTTCTTCCCGGCAATTAGGCGGATACCAGTTCTCCCTGATTATTCTATTCTTCAATAAATCCTCTTCGAGGCAAGTCTCCCGGCTGTCATCAAGCGAGTCCCGAACATTCAAAGCGATAGACCCCGGCTGGATATTATCAGTTAAATAATTTCGTGTTAATAATTGTATTATTAGGTAGCAAGGTATGTATAACGATGATCTACATTCCTG
>JALUZI010000219.1 GCA_027012045.1 Desulfurococcales archaeon | reverse complement strand
TATGAAGGTGACTCTCTGAGCGCTAGGCTTCTTAGTACCCTTCTTCAAGACACCGTACATCCCGGCAATCTCGCCCTCTGGGTCGCTCAGGAAGACTACGCTGGTAACCCCGAGCTTCTCGGCGAATCTCTTATTCCTCTCCGGCGGATCCGTAGAGACTCCCAGTATTACAGCTCCACACTTCTCGAATTCTCCTGCAAGCTCGTTAAACCGGACCGCCTCCCTGGTGCATCCGGGAGTCATGGCTCGTGGATAGAAGTATAACACGATGATTTTACCCTTGAAATCCTCGAGACTAACTTTTCCCCCTCTATGGGTTTCAGCTGTGAATACGGGTGCTTTATCCCCGGGTTTCAGGTCAGCCATGGCTTAGCCCACCCTAATATCGTTATAGTGATAACATTAATTTTTATATGATAGGCTTATACAAAATATACAATCACCAGCACGAGACTCCTCAATCTTAGGGGGTGCATTCCCAGGTTGAGCAGCCCTATACCTAGCCCACAGGAATCCATTGAAAACTTCCTCAAAGCAAGGGATTACATTGCATCCCGGCCTCTCTACGATGAGGCCGTCAAAGAGTTCAAATGGCCCGAGCTCGGGAAGTTCAACTGGGCCGTCCAATACTTCGACGCTTATCTAACAGAAAAAGCCTCACACCCAGCTGTCATATGGGTTGACGATGAGCTGCTCGACACAGGGGACAAGAAGGTCCTAACACACCACCGCTTGCGGGAAGACTCGAATAGGCTTGCCACGTCCCTACTTGAATCAGGCTACAAGCCAGGGGACTCCATACTAGTCATGACAGGGAACATACCAGAGCTATTCACAGTCTTCCTAGGCCTCCTAAAGGCCGGCATAAGAATAGTCCCGGCCACAATACTCCTAAGCCACAGCGACATAGAGGACAGGGTCAAGAGAGCAGGAGTAACCATGGTCATGGCCGACAAGGCCGGGTTCAACAAGATAGACTTCCTCCGCGAGGACCTTGCGAAGCTAGGCGTCAAGGACTTCGTCTACATAGGAAACGAAGAACGCGGGGGATGGAAGCTCTTCCAGGACCTCCTAGGCCAGGGCAAGCCAACATTCAACCAAGTTCTGACAAACGCGGATGACGACGCACTCATATACTTCACAAGCGGAACCACTGCCAAGCCGAAAATGGTGTTCCACACCCACGCGAGCTATCCGGTGGGCCACTTGACCACGATGTACTGGGTCGGTGCCCAGTGGGGAGGCAAGCACTACAACATATCAAGCCCGGGATGGGCTAAATGGGCTTGGAGCACCTTCTTCACAGCCTTCAACAGCGGCGCAACAAGCATGGTATACAGCTTCAACAGGTTCACCCCGAGCAGAGCATTGAAATTCATAACCGAGTACGGCGTCAACACGCTCTGCGCACCACCCACAGTATGGAGAATGTTCATACT
>JALUZI010000218.1 GCA_027012045.1 Desulfurococcales archaeon | reverse complement strand
CCGTCTCCCTCGAGTATTTCCCTGGGGTCAAGCTTGCCTGTCTCAATGTCGGTTGCCTCGAACCATTTAAGGTTTAGTTTAACCCTATGATGGGCTGCCGCGTGTTTCAATGCCTCTATTATACTTATGTAGCTGTCTCTTAGCTTGACGTATTTGCCGACCATGGATATTCTAAGCTCTTCCATGCCGTCCTCTAGCCTGTTCACGAAATCTATCCAGTCGGAAAGGTCGGGGCGGGTTTCACTGTTTAACCCGAGTTTCCGTAGGACTAGTTTTGTCAGGTTTTGCTCCTCGAGGATCAGGGGTACCCTGTAGATCGATGGTACATCATAGCTGTTTATCACTGCCTCCAGTGGAACACTAGAGTATAATGAGATCTTCCTCTTCGCCGAGAGATCTAGAGGCGTGTGCGATCTGGCGACAACTATATCCGGCTGGATACCTATACGTCTAAGCTCCTGGACGCTGTGCTGTATGGGCTTTGTTTTCTGCTCGCCTGTAGTGTGGAGGTAGGGCGAGAGTGCTACGTGAATATAGGCCCGGTTTGACTCTCCTAGCTCCAGGCCCATTTGCCTTATTGCTTCTAGGAATGGGAGGCCTTCGATGTCTCCCACGGTGCCTCCTATTTCAACTATAGTTATATCGGCACCAGTTTTCCTTGAGACGTCTTTTATGTGTTGTTTTATAACATCTGTGACATGGGGGATTACCTGCACCGTCTGGCCTAGGTAGTCTCCCCGACGCTCCTTTTTTATCACTTCCATGTAGATTTTTCCTGTTGTAATATTATTCTCCTTTGAAAGGTTTGTCCCTAGGAACCTCTCGTAGTGGCCTAGGTCTAGGTCTGTCTCACCGCCGTCCTCTGTGACGAAGACCTCTCCATGCATGTAGGGGTTCATCGTGCCTGCGTCGACGTTGATGTACGGGTCTATCTTTATAATCGTGACGCTATACCCTCTTCTCTGGAGTAGCATTCCAAGTGAAGCTGATGTTATTCCCTTGCCTACACTGGAAAGTACTCCGCCCGTGACAAACACGTATTTCTCCACTTATACCCACCATGCCCCTTCGCTGTGGAGGGGCACGCCCAATAGGATTGTGCCTCGTAAACGTGGTGAGTCGTGGTGTTCAAAAATATTTCTCCCGGCGGGTTCACGTCATCACCAGCCAGAGCTGGTATAGAGATGACCAGGTAACATAGAGCAGCGGGTAATATGCGAAGGCTCCGATTAACAGTGCTCTGAGAAGCTCGCCTGTACTCGCGGATGGAGTTCCTGCCTTAAGGAGAGGTATTACTGCGAGGAAGAGAATTGTTGCACCGGTAAAGGATAATTCGAACCCTCTTATCCCTATGAAATATGAGGAGCTACCCGTGTAGATCTGCTCGGCGAAGAAGAGTATGCCTAGTATGATCCCGGCTAGACTGTAGATTTTAAACGCCCTGTCTCCCAGGGGGGTTTCCAGCATCGACACGTTGTCCGCACCTTCTAATGGTTCTCATTTATTCCTGTTTCACATAAGTATTTCTATGCTTGGTGTGTATTTATGGCTAAGGAGTCTATGTCAGTTGTGGATGTTGCCGCGTGGGTCTCGTCAACAGGTAAACAGTTAGTTGAGACTTCCAGGATAGTGAACATATACAGATCCGGAGGCAAGTTTTACTTCAAACTTCACACTAAAGCGGCCGGTAGGGAATTACTGGTTGTAGAACCTGGGAGGAGGATACACTTCACCAGAACCGATAAACAGCCCGGGGAATACAGGCAAGACAGTCTACTAGCCGCTCTTAGGAAGTATGTAAGAGGCGGAATTATAAGTGAAGTACTCCAAGTAAACCGCGATAGAATAGTCAGGCTTAACATTAGAGATTACTCTATTATCGTGGAGCTAATGAAGAATGGAGTACTAGCTCTCCTCGACAATAACGATCGTATAGTCGTGGCGAGCGAGTACAGACGTATGAGGGACCGAGTCCTCAGGCCTAAGGAGGAGTATACTCCTCCCCCGAATAATACCGTTCCACTAACCGAGCTGACCATCCGGGAGTTAAAGGAGAGAGTTGAGAAGGGGAAGGATCTGGTTAGAGGGCTAGTTAGAGGGCTAGGCCTCCCCGGAGAGTTCGCGGAGGAAGCCATTTACAGGGCTGGAATGGATAAAAACACCGACCCCAAGAGCCTCGGAGAGCCGGAGCTAGAGAGGCTACATGCTTCACTGGCCGACTTGTACAATGAAGCATTACTCGGCAAGGGTTACGTGGTTTATGAAGAGGAAAAGCCAGTTATGGCCGTTAGCTTCAGGCCGACTCTGAGCATTAACAATGGATTAAAGGTCGACGAGTTCGAATCTTTCGACGATGCCTTGGACGTTATGTACAGCCGTAAGGAGGTAGCTGTTAAACCATTGGAAAAGGTTATAGAGGAAGAAGTTGGCAAGGTTCTCGCAAGTATTGAGAGGCAAAAGAAGCTCAGGGAAGACTATCTAGAGAAAGCCCGAGAGCTCAGGGAAGAAGCACTGTTCATTTCAAACCACTATATTGAATTCGAGAAACTACTAGGGTTCCTAAAGAGAACCGTAGGGGAGAAGGGCTGGGATCAACTCAAGAGCTTCGAGTGGATAAAATCAGTTGACCCCTCCACTGGAACAGTCGTTGTATCAGCTAAAGGTATGAGAATTAGGCTTGATTTGAGGAAAAGCCTTGACGAGATAATCAACGAGCTATATAAGAAGGCAGGGGAACTAGAGGGCAAGGCTAGGCGGGCGAGCAAGTCGCTCAGAGACCTGGAGGAAACGCTTGGCGAGGCTAAGAAGAGAGCGGTAAAAAGGTTTTTGAACAGTTTCTATAGGAGACGCAGGCGGGATTGGTTTGAAAAATACATCTGGGGCTTCACTAGAAACGGGTTCCTAGTAATAGCAGGTAAAAACGCTGACCAGAATGAGAGCATAGTCAAGAAATACCTAGAGGACGATGATATCTATATGCACGCGGAAATTCACGGCGCTCCGTCAACGATTATAAAGACGCAGGGTCAAGAGCTGGATGAAACCGACTTGATGGATGCAGCGGTTATAGCGGCCTCGTACAGCAGGGCTTGGAAGGTTGGGGCAGGATACGTGGATGTCTTCTGGGTTAAAGGATCACAGGTTTCGAAGACTCCTCCCAGCGGTGAGTACATATCAAAGGGGGCTTTCATGGTTTACGGCAGGAAGAACTATTTGAGGGGTGTGAGGCTGGAGCTCGCGGTGGGTTTGGAGCCTGTTGAAGGAGGGTACCTGCGCGTCCTGGCTGGCAGTGAACATGCTGTGAAGAGTAGATCCTGGATTTATGTATCAATCGTCCCTGGAGACAACCCAGCTGAGTCATTAGGAGAGTTTGTCGCACGGATGGGCTGTAGGCTTGTCCCTAGTAAGTGCATTATACTTGAATCGTTCCCGGCCGAAGAGATATCGAAGGCTCTGCCGGGGAAATACGGTAAGCCACGTGTTTCACTCGGAGAGGTTGATTACAAGTCTCCCTTCGATATACCTCTATGATTTGTATATGAGAATTTAAACCTGCAACTCCAATATATAGTAAATGGGTTATGAGGTGAAGAAGATGTCCTACATGGAGGAAGAGTTGATAGGAGATGAGGAAATCCTCCTGGTAAAAGACGTTATGAGCACTCCCCCCGTAACGGTGTCTCCTGACACAAGTGTCAAGGAAATAGCCCGGATAATGAGTTCCAAGGACATAGGCAGTGTGATAGTAGTAGATGATAAAGGAGAGATCGTCGGAATCATAACCGAGAGAGACCTCATCAAGAGAGTCCTCGCTCCCGGCTTAGATCCCGAGAAAACACTAGCCAGGGATATAATGACCACCAGGGTAGTAAAGACGTATGCCAGCGACAAGTTGAGCGACGCGGTTTACAGGATGAAGGACTACGGGGTCGGCCATCTGCCCGTTGTTGAGATAGAGACGGGTAAGCTGGTCGGAGTCATATCGAAGACGGATATAGCGCTACTATCACCTACATTTATGGAGCTACTCTACATAACAAAAGGGAGAAAACCCAGCCGGGTATAACTTTAGAGGATACCCTTTTAATCCCGGCAAAACAGGTTGACACCTAGGTGAACATGAATGAGCTATAATAATATGGTAGTGAAGGACTTCTCGAGGGAAGCTTGTATAATATCGAAAGATGAGTCGCTGAGTGAAGCGCTTAGAGCAATGAAGAAATGTAAGACGGATAGAGTAGTGCTCAAATCAAAGAACGGGGAGATAGCAGGTATAGCAACTAAATATGATATAATGGTGAAACTGGCGACCGAGAGAACACGTATGACGGAGCCGTCCTCCTGGAGGATATCGGGTTTCATGAGTTATCCGGTAGTAACAGTTGAGTCAAGCGAGAAAGTGGGGAACGCGGCTAGGGTCATGGATGAGAAGGGCATAACAGGGCTCCCATTAAAGGATGACTCAAGCCTCATATTCGACAAGTATAGTATAGCAGAGCTTCTAGTGGACGATGAGACCAGTATACTGGACATCTCGAGGACGCCGCCAGTTACACTCAGACTAACGGATAGAGTACTACACGCTAGAATGAAGATAATGGAGACAGGGATAAGTTTCCTGCCTGTGATAGGGGATGAAAAAGAGTTTGTTGGCGTTGTGGGTATAGACGAGATACTTGATATATTCATTAGATACTATGAGACATCTAGGAAAAGCCCTAAGCATCTAACTGAACTAGGGTACCTAATCGTGGGCGATGCAGTTAAACTGAGGCCTCCTACAGTGAGTGCCGGAGGGTCAGTTGGAGATGCGGCTAAGCAAATGCTGAAAACGGGTTATAGAGGAGTGGTTGTCGTAGATAACACGGGTAAACCTGTGGGATTAGTGACTGGCAGAGAGCTCATAAGGCACTTAGTGTCAAATTCCTCTTGAACCCATATTTTCAATTCAGCGTTATAAAACAAAGCCCCGGGTCAGGCTTCTTATCCCTCGAAGAGGACTCTATGCGGTATAGTGGAGGATTGAATTGGATAATCAGAGGACGAAATGCAATAGGAACCTGAGGTTCATTGTAGACAGGATGCACGGAGATCTCGCGCGGTGGCTTAGAATACTCGGATACGATACCTATTACAGTCCCAGCTTGACGGACTATAGAATCATACAAATCGCTTCCAGGACAGGTAGAATAATCGTCTCGAGAGACCGAGGGCTAGTAGCCTGGGCAAGGAGGAAGGGGTTAAAGGCCTTCCTAATCACTGGTGTTGAACCGGAAGAGAAGCTTGCAGAGCTCGCCAGGCATACCAGGATGTGCCTAGATTTTGATCCCGGACTATCCCGGTGCCCTATTTGTAACAATAAACTAGTCAAGGTGGACAAAGACAAGGTTGCAGGAAAGGTTCCTCCCAGGGTTCTGGAAGAACACTCCGAGTTCTGGTACTGCACAAAGTGCGGTAAGGTATACTGGATGGGGTCCCACTGGAGGGATATACTTGACAGGCTTGAGAAAGCGAAAAAGATGATTAGCAACTACTAATATCATAAAAGGGTGGTATCCAGTGGCTGA
>JALUZI010000217.1 GCA_027012045.1 Desulfurococcales archaeon | reverse complement strand
ATTTGCCCAATATAAAGGAGGTATTGATTCTAAATCATGCTTTGGATCATAATTTATAGGAAGTCCCATCTGTTTATATTGATCTAAACTTAATTTGTAAAATAGATGCATAAAATCAAATTTTGGATTTGTTGGCATACCATTTACAATTTTACCTGGATCTGCTTCTGTCCACATTTCAAAATATCCTGCCATTTGACTTACAAAATCCATTGGAACTACACCATTTCCATCTGCGTCAATATGATTTGCAAGCATATTTAACTGACTCAATCCATATCCTGGAGATGTACCATATATTGGTGATATCCTGTATGGTCCAGGAAAAGCCATTGCACTTCCATCTCCACCAGGTAGTACATTATAACCAAATCCATTATCAAAATTTAAGTAATAACCTAATGTATCATTAAATGCTCTAAATCTCCATGTTCTTCTATAAGGAATGTGACAAGCCTGACATGAGATATTTGCAATATGTTTCTCTGTTAATTCTCCAAATTTTTCCTCATGTGCTTGATTAGGATTTGGAGCATCTGGATCTCCACCTTCAAGGTGGCAATATTCACAGGTTTTTGGTTTTGGATTGTTATCAAGGTCATTGTGTACCATATGTGCTGTATCTGTTCCTTTTAAGAAATTATGGGCATCTTCTAAACTGTTAAACGATTCCCTAAAGTGACATGTTCCACATCCCATCTTTTTGCTTGATTCATGTACCTCATATCCTGATGCTTCAGTATCATTTGTAAAGTTTACAAATCTACCATTTTTAACATAATCAGCACCCATTCCTAATCCAAATGGTCTCATTACATCCCAACCACTATTTCCATCATCTCTATATAAAACGTGACATTGTCCGCATATTTTTACCCATTTCCAAGAATTCATATCTTTATGTCCACCAAATATATCAAAATGGATATTTCCATCTCCTAAATCTTCTGCATTATAGTAAGCTTTTGCCTCCCATTCATTCCCATTCCTTACCAATTGGACATAAGTTAATGGTGCACCATCATGGTTTGGGTCTGTTCCCATTAATCTTGCTGTTGGCATCATATAAAATTTATATCCTATTGCATTGTGTAATGCTGGTTTTATCTTATCTGCTGGAATTTTACCATTTTCAAAATCTGCCAATACCTTTGCCACATCTATTGAGCCATCAGGTTTCATATATGTCATATCTCCCTGCATAGCCTGTTGAACTCCATACATCATTGCTCCCCAGCCAATTCCTATCATTCCAGTATAAGGGATACCTTCTCCTTCATAAAATGGTGCCCTCATAAAATCTCTAACTGATGCTTGAGGATTATCCCAATCTGTATAGAATTTACCAACATCATATTTTCTCAATGGATATGGAATTGGTAATAATTGACCACTCATTGGATCCCTTATCTCATAACCATATATGAAATCATTAAAAAATGCTCTATTTAAATC
>JALUZI010000216.1 GCA_027012045.1 Desulfurococcales archaeon | reverse complement strand
TAATCCTATAATCTACTGGCTAGAGTCAGAGGCACCCCACGCTCTGGAGGTAATGGATAGTGTAGTAGGGGGCTTCACGTGGAACGACGAGGCGGTGGAGAGGATGCAGAAAAACTTCATCGGCTACGGGGCCGAGCTGGCAGAGTACATAGCTTTGACCAAGAAGATACCGTTCAGGAAGGCTTACAAGCTTGTCGTGGAGGCCCTTAGAGACGGGGATCCAGGAATGCTCCTAGAGGAGTATGGGTTCAAATCACCCGTTGAACTAGCCTCGCTGAGGCGCACCGGATGCAAGGCAGAATTGGACATTGAAACCGTTCTAGAAAGGCTACAAAGGGATAACTCTAGTCTAAAACGGTTAGACGCCGGCTTGTCCAGTATACAGCCGGGGCTAAAGGAGGCGTTAGCCAAGAGCCTCCGGGGTTGCGAGGGAGGGAATTGAAGGTATACAGCTACCCGGGCCTCAAATGCGGCTTCGGCCTAAAAGCGAGGCTCCTCCTCGAAAACGGTGTAGGCATCGAGGGATGCGGCTTCGGCTACCCCTCGACGACAGTGGGAGAAGTAGTCTTCTCCACAGCCCACACAGGCTACACCGAGAGTCTAACAGACCCCAGCTACAAGGGGCAGATACTAGTATCGACACACCCGATGATAGGCAACTACGGAGTACCAGCTAGGACGACGAGAATCCCGCAGGTACTAGAGGACTACGAGAGCAGTGATATACAGGTAGAGGGCTACATAGTATCCACCCTACCATCACCCAGCCACTACGCCTCAGTCTCAAGCCTACACAGCTGGATGGCCTCGGAGGGGAAGCCCGGGCTCTACAGTGTGGACACGCGGTTCCTAGTCAAGCTAATCAGGGAGAAAGGCGTGATGATGGGGGCCCTATCAGTGTACCCCGAATCCAGCGACCCGCCAGAGTGGAATGAGCTATACAGGAAGCTCTCCTCCTCCCCCTCCTACGCCGAGGTACCACTGGCCTACAAGGTCTCCCCGAGAAACCCGGTTACCCACAGGCCTCCAGGGCTGCCACGGGCAACTATAGGTATGCTGGACTGCGGCGTTAAGCACGGCATACTGAGAAACCTCCTAGGCCTAGGATTAGAGGTAACCAGGTATCCCTGCACGGCGAAGCCTGACGAGATAATAGAGCAGCACGACGCTATTGTCGTGAGCAACGGCCCCGGGAACCCTTCACTCCTACTTGACGCTATACAGTCAGCCGGGGAGATAGCTGTATCAGGCAAGCCCGTGCTAGGAATATGCCTCGGCATGCAGTTGATAGCACTAGGCTTAGGCGCAAGGTCCTACAAGCTCCCCTACGGTCACAGGGCGGTTAACAAGCCTGTTGTCGAGACCGGTACCGGCAGGTGCTTCATAACCACTCATAACCACGGCTATGCCATAGACCCGGATTCACTCGGTGAAGCAGGTTTATCCGTATGGTTCACCCA
>JALUZI010000215.1 GCA_027012045.1 Desulfurococcales archaeon | reverse complement strand
ACAGAATAGGATACTGGAAAAAACACAAAGCCCTCCTAGTAACAAGCGCCGGCCAACCAGACAGAGCAACAAGACGCTTCGTCAGAAGACTCCACGAAGAACTAAAACTACCAGTCTACATACTGACCGATAGTGACCCGTACGGGTGGTATATTTATAGTGTGTTTAAGATTGGTAGTATTACTTTGAGTTATGAGAGTGAGAGGCTTGCCACTCCTCCTGCTAAGTTTCTGGGTGTTAGTATGACTGATGTTTTCGGGGAGGAGCCTCTTCTTGCTAGGAAGGATGTTTTGGCTAAGGTTTTCGGGTCTAAGTATAAGTATGTTTTGGAGGGTAAGAAGCCCTTCTTGACTCCGGCTGAGAGGAGGAATTATATTATTAAGGCTAAGCCGCAGGACTTGGCTAGGGCTGCGGAGCTTGTGGGGACTAGGATTGCACGGCAGTTCCTAGGTAAGCCTGTTAAGATTAAGACGAGCCGTGGCGAGAGGTCTAAGGAGCACGGTGGTTATGAGTGGTTTAAGACGCCTAAGTGGATTAAGGAGATAGGTATATTCTTCCTTACGCAGGCGAAGCTGGAGATTGAGGCTATGGCTAGTAGGGGTTTGAAGTTCCTGGCTTTCGAGTATATACCTACTAAAATAGAGACTGGGGACTGGATAGACTAGGCCTAGCTGTTTCCTTACTCCTCTATACCTTCTAGTTCCTCCTCTTCGCCGGGCTCCTTGGATACGAGGTCCATTGCAACCTGCTCGACCAGACGTTTTATCTCGTCGTTAACGTATATCGACACTATGTAAACCTTATTGTCAATGTAGTCCTCCGTGGACACCCACTCGCTGTCATAGCTTATGACGAACACTGGCAGGGTGAACACGGCCTTGTCCTCGGAGACCTTCGTGAGGTTAAGATTCTTCAGCAGGTCATAGAGCTTGGGGTCCAGGGGGAGGTCTATCTCGACGTCCCGGTCGTCCCTTATCGCTGTGAAGTCGCTCTTCAGCGGGTTCCACTCCTCAAGGGCCCTAGCGGCTACCTCCTTGACTACAACGGAGAACCTCTTCTCCACTAGCTCAGACTCCACACCGCCGCCCCTGACGGCTTTAACCACCAGCGTCTTATACTTTACTGCCATACCGGTATATCACCCACAGGTAACATAGGGGGTTGAACTGCTGGTTAAAAAGAAATAGCACGCTACTTCAGCTTCTCCGCTATCATGTAGAATATGACGAGGTATGACATCACCTCAAGCCTCCCCAGGAGCATGTCGAGGATCAGGATGACCTTAGCCCCGATAGGGGCCGCAGCGCTCGATATGCCAGAGCTCAGCCCTGTGTTAGCCAAAGCACTGGCTACCTCGAAAGCGGAGGCGGAGAAGTCTAGGTTTGGATAGTATGTCGCTAGGAATATTGAGGAAACCATCCAAGCGGCTATATAAGAGAATATCACCGCTAGGCTCTTCT
>JALUZI010000214.1 GCA_027012045.1 Desulfurococcales archaeon | reverse complement strand
TCCTTGACCCATTTCAGGAGGAGCCGGGTTTTACCTATTCTCCTCCTCCCGTATACGACTCCCAGCCCTCTGTTTTTAGCCCATAGATCATCCAGCAAGCCGATCTCTGTCTTCCTATCGACGAAGTGTGGTGGATGCAATTTTAGTCCCATTAAATAATAATACACTTAGAGTATAATACTCTAACTGTAACAAAACACTATTCACAGCAACCAGATAGATACAGAGGATATTCAAGCGGCGTATAATCTCACTAGAACATCAGTAATCACAGCAATAGGGATAACTAGCCCTATGAGGAGGTTAAGGTTGAACGCCAGGGGTATACCCTTCTCTCCACGCTTGTAGATTATGTAGTGCTGTAGGAGCAATAGTACCAACCCTATAATCGTCCCCGACCAGGCGATCCATCCAAGCCTGTGGACAAGTGATGCGGCAGCGAATAATCCTCCAGCCACCAGGTGCGTGAGCCTGCTTACCTGCAGGGCTCTCCTCACACCGTAGTCCGCTGGTATGCTGTGGAGCCGCTGGCTCCTATCGAACTCCACGTCTTGTATGCTGTATGGTATGTCGAACCCTGCGACCCACAGTGTAACCGCCAGCAGGTAAATCCATGGGACCTGGGAGAACACCCATGACAGGTTACTAGTGCATTCCCCGCATACAGCTACTGCTCCGCCGAAAACAACGAAGCCTAGGACTAGGCCTAGGTGGTAGTGGGGCCATGGAGAGACTCGTTTGTGGTGGGGGTAGCTCATCGCTAGTATCCATAGGATGGGGCTTAACAGGAATGCCGTCATGTTTAGAGCGAGGGCCGAGGCGTAGTATAGGGCGGAGCCTAGTATGACGAGTAGCCATGCATCCCTCAATTCCAGCGCTCCTGAAGCGAGTGGTCTCCCCCTAGTCCTAGGATTAGCCCTGTCTATGTCCAGGTCAGCTATATTGTTGTAGGCCATGCTGGCAGTCCTCAAGCCTAGGACGGCGAGGCCGATGAGTATAGCGTTCCACCAACCCAGGCATCGGGGGCAGGACAATACTGCTCCTAGATAGGCGAATGGCAGGCTGAACAAGGTATGCTCTATCCTGACCAGCCTCATCATTAGGTGAAGCCTACTCTTCCTCCGGGCTTCACCAGGGTCCCACCCGGTCAACCCCCAGTATACACCTCAGCCCCCTAGTATCTCGCTGACCAGCTTCTTCATAGCCTCCTCAACACCGGGGTCCTGTTTGACCTCCTCCGGCCAGTCCCTCCAGTCGTTCTCCTCCCTGAACTTTCTAGTAGCGTCTATACCTAGCTTCCCCCCGTATCCCGGTATGGGGGTAGCCGGGTCTAGATGGTCTGTATGTGCGTCACTTATAACTAGGACGTCGCGCTGCGGGTTGACATGGCTGGAGACAGCCCATATAACCTGGTCTATATTATGCGGGTCAATGTCCTCGTCAACCACGACGATAATCTTGG
>JALUZI010000213.1 GCA_027012045.1 Desulfurococcales archaeon | reverse complement strand
GAGCGGAGCGTACGACAGTGGCACGGGCGTGTGGAGTGTTGGTTCAATTGGAGCAGGTTCGGAGAAAGCCCTTCACATCACAGCGAGAGTGAACGCTACTGGGGATTACACGAACACGGCGGAGGTAACGTCGGCGGATCAGCAGGACAGCGACTCTACGCCTAACAACCACGATCCGAGCGAGGATGACCAGGACAGCGCCACGGTGACGCCGAATGCGGTGATCGACCTGAGCCTGTCGAAAGATGTGAGCAACCCGAGTCCATACGTTGGAAGCAACGTGGTGTTCACGATCACGGTGGAGAATGGAGGGCCGAGCGATGCGACTGGAGTGGAGGTAACGGATCAGCTGCCGAGCGGGTACACGTACGTGAGCGACGACAGCGGTGGGAGCTATGATTCCGGGACTGGTGTGTGGAACATTGGGAGCCTGGCGAACGGCGCCAGCGCCACGTTGCACATCACGGCGAAAGTGAACGCTACTGGTGAGTACACGAACACGGCGGAGGTAACGTCGGCGGATCAGCAGGACAGCGACTCTACGCCTAACAACCACGATCCGAGCGAGGACGACCAGGACAGTGCGACTGTGAATCCCATCCCTGTAATCGACCTGAGCCTGAGCAAGGATGTGAGCAACGGATCGGCGGACGTTGGGAGCAACGTGGTGTTCACGATCACAGTGGCGAATGGAGGGCTGAGCGACGCTACCGGAGTGGAGGTAACGGATCAGCTTCCGAGCGGGTACACGTACGTGAGCGACGATGGTAGCGGAGCGTACGACAGTGGCACAGGCGTGTGGAACATTGGAAGCCTGGCGAATGGCGCCAGCGCCACGTTGCACATCACGGCGAAAGTGAACGCTACTGGTGAGTATACGAACACGGCGGAGGTAACGTCGGCGGATCAGCAGGACAGCGACTCTACGCCTAACAACCACGATCCGAGCGAGGACGACCAGGACAGTGCGACTGTGAATCCCACCCCTGTAATCGACCTGAGCCTGAGCAAGGATGTGAGCGACGGTTCGGCGAGTGTTGGGAGCAACGTTGTGTTCACGATCACGGTGGCGAACGGTGGGCCGAGCGATGCGACTGGAGTGGAGGTAACGGATCAGCTGCCGAGTGGGTACACGTACGTGAGCGACGATGGGAGCGGAGCGTACGACAGCGCCACGGGCGTGTGGAGCGTTGGCTCGATTGCGGCAGGTTCGGAGAAAGCCCTTCACATCACAGCGAAAGTGAATGCATCCGGGGATTACACGAACACGGCAGAGGTGACGTCGGCGGATCAGCAGGACAGCGACTCCACGCCTAACAACCACAACCCGAACGAAGACGACCAGGACAGCGCCACGGTGACGCCGAATGCGGTGATCGACCTGAGCCTGTCGAAAGATGTGAGCAACCCGAGTCCATACGTTGGAAGCAACGTGGTGTTCACGATCACGGTGGCGAATGGTGGTCCTA
>JALUZI010000212.1 GCA_027012045.1 Desulfurococcales archaeon | reverse complement strand
GCCCCGTCTGCGGTGAAATGGTTGAAGTCCCAGACGACGCCCTCCCCGGAGAGCTCATAGAGCACGAGTGCGGGGCTCTCCTAGAGGTGGTCGTCGAGAACGGGGAGATAAAGCTGAAGCTAGCGGATGACGTTGGGGAGGACTGGGGAGAGTAGGTTTGCCCATAATTATGGCTTACGACATCCTTAGGTGGGAGGAGAAGGCTTTTATAGCTAGGGCACGCGAACTAGGGATCCACCTCAGACTTCTACACCTATCCAATACAATACTCGACGTCGGAGGACCAACCGGTAAACAGGGCGGTGTAGCCCTGATCAGGGCTACATCCCAGTATAGAGCACTAGCCTCAGCCTCTGCCCTCGAGAGCAACGGGCTGAGAACCGTAAACACGGCGGACTCTCTATACTCAACATTCGACAAGCTCAGGACACATAGCTTACTCGAGAAACACAGCGTGCCAACGCCTAGGACGAAGGTGGCTTTCTCCCTAGAGACGGCTCTGGCGGCTGCGGAGGATATAGGTTACCCCGTCGTGGTAAAGCCCCTACACGGTAGCTGGGGGAGGCTAGTCGCATTGGCCAGGGACAGGGAGAGCCTGCGGAGCATAATAGAGTACAGCCAGCACATGGGCCCACAGGGCAGAATACACTACATACAGGAGTACATAGAGAAGCCCGGCAGGGATATAAGGACATTCTGCGTCGGGAGCAGTGTCCCGGCGGGGATTTACCGGGTTAGCAGTTCATGGATAACCAACACAGCTAGAGGAGCAACGTCGGAGCCAGCTAAGATAGACGGTGAACTAGAGGATGTAACCCTAAGGGCCTGCAGAGCTGTAGGAGCGGAATTCGCCGGTGTGGATGTTGTAGAGGACCCTGAGAGGGGGTACCTGGTTCTAGAGGTTAACGGGGTCCCCGAGTTCAAGAACACGGTGAGAGTCACAGGGGTGGATCTACCGGGCATAGTGCTCAGCTACCTAACCCAGATCTCTGACGCTAACCCCCCTTCCACCCCTAGCTCTATGGCAGAGCTCCAGGATACTCCTCTTGTAAACCTCAGCCGCTAACCCCAGCTCCTCCACACTCACAACCTCCATCTCTGTGTGGGCCATAGACGAGTCACCAGGCCCGTATGCTGCTATGCTCTCCGCTTGGAGGCCAAGTATGTTCATGTCACTAGTCCCCCGCTTAACCACGGGCCTAGGCTTCAAGCCTAGCTGTAATAGGCTCCTGGAGAGGGCCCTCGGGACGGGGCTGTTAACGCTGACCCTTATAGGCTTGAGCCCGGGGTGGAAAACACCGGAGCACCCATGCTTCTTTACAACTCTAGCCAGCTCCAAAGCTATGGATGAATCGTCGGCTCCAGGAGGGACCCTCACGTCAAGCTTGACACGAGCCTTCCTGGGAATAACATTCCAGCCCTCCCATGCCTCGAGCCCGGTTACAGCAACACTAGGCCCATTCGAGTCTGTG
>JALUZI010000211.1 GCA_027012045.1 Desulfurococcales archaeon | reverse complement strand
GCCGCTTCATGTAGTGCTGTATGCCCCAAGGTAGTGGATCCAGCTATGGCCATACAGAAGCTCAGGAGCACACTGTATAAGAAGAAGCTAGTGGGCTGGAAGAAGAAGACCAGCGGTAAAGTAGGGCCTTACCATTACGAGGGCCCGAGTAGGGCGAAGATAGCACCACAGTTCACAGAGGCCCTCCTGCCAGGTGTAGACCTGGAGGCAAAGATCAAGGAGCCCGTAGATATTAACATCGAGTTAAAGTAGCTCTCCCAAAACAAGCTTTACTAAAACTCCATCTCCTCTTTTTATTTTAACTGTCCCACAGTGCCTCCTAGAATACGGGTTCTATTATAATTGGGAGCATAGTATACTCACATAACTGGTCTAGTATGATAGTGTATTTCCAGTGTGGAGTGAATGGAACATGGAGTCATACATAGTATTAGTCGGGACGGCTGGTTCAGGCAAGACTCATCTCGCGGACTCTTTTGGCAGATGGCTGGAAAGTATGGGTTATAGTATCGCCAGGGTGAACCTTGACCCTGCAGCTGAGTGGCTCCCGTATCCTCCTGATGTTGATGTGAGGGATTACGTGTCAGCGAGGAATGTTATGTCGGAGATGAGGCTCGGGCCTAACGGTGCTCTTATCGCTAGTGTGGACATGCTTGTAAGCCATGTGGAGGATCTCCGCAGGGATCTCTCCGGCTACAAGGTCGACTATTTTATAGTTGACACTCCAGGCCAGATGGAGCTGTTCGCCTTCCGGAGCTCTGGGCCGATAGTGCTTGACGCCTTGATAGGCCGCTCGGAGAGTGTGACGGTGTTCCTGGTAGACCCTGTTTTCGCCGAGAAACCGTCTAGCCTAGTTTCAGCCTTACTCCTCTCCGCATCTACATATCTCAGGCTTGGTAAGCCCCAGGTCAACATTGTCTCGAAGTCGGACCTGCTCTTACCCGAGGTCCTCGAGTTCCTAGAGTCCCCAAGCGGGGATAACAGGCTTCTGGAGGAACTGGTGTCCCGGGAGGATACTAGTGACCCTCTCCTCCTCAGGATGGCTGAGGTGCTCGACGAGACGGGTTACTCAGGCAGGTTGATCCCCGTTTCAAGCGAGACTCAAAGCGGGTTCGAGCAGCTCTACTATGAGATACAGAAGATACTGCGGGGAGGCGAGGATCAGGTAGAGTAGTAAGGGGTATGTGTATAATAAACCCTTCATCCCACATTTAGAATGAGGAGTGGTGGGACGATGAGTAAGAGACCAGACTTAGAAGCATTCTTCAACCCGTCCAGTATAGCCGTGGTGGGTGCTTCCCCCAAACCCGGGAGCCTAGGAAGGGCTATACTGGATAACTTGTTGTTGAGGTATAAAGGCAAGATATACCCGGTCAACCCTAAGTACCAGAATGAACTCGGGTTAAAGTGGTACCACAGTCTGAGCGAGATCCCCGAGACTCCCGAGCTAGTCGTTATAGCCGTTAGGGCAGACTTCGTGCCGGGTATACTCAGAGAGGCAGGGGAGAAAGGCTCTAGAGCCGCAGTAATAATAAGTGGGGGATTCGCCGAGTCAGGGCCTAAGGGTAGGGAGCTACAGGATGAGGCGTACAGGATCGCCAGGGAGTACGGTATAAGGGTCGTCGGGCCGAACTGCATAGGAGTCTACAACGCTCTAACCGGGGTAGACACGTTCTTCCTACCCCACGACAGGATGAGGCGCCCTCCGAGGGGTCCAATCGCGATTATAAGCCAGAGCGGTGCTTTCCTAGCGTCAATAATGGATTGGGCCGCACTTGAGGGTATCGGGATAGCTAAAGCGGTTAACTTCGGGAACAAGATGGATGTAGACGAGGTAGACATGCTGGAGTACTTCGGGTGGGACGACGATATCAGGGTTATACTCATGTACATAGAGGGAGTCAAGCCAGGGCGGGGGCGCAGGTTCATAGAAGTAGCCCGGGAGGTCACTAGGAGGAAACCCGTGATACTGTTGAAGGGAGGGAAAACATCCCGGGGGGCGAGCGCCGCGGCTAGCCACACGGCCGCACTGGCAGGTGACCACGCGGTGTTCAGGGGCGCCCTTAAGCAGGCAAGGATCATAGAGTCAGACGAGATACTCGACTTGTTCGATATGGGTAAGGCACTCGCCCACCTCAGGTTCCCCCGCGGGAAGCGTGTTGGGATAGTCACAAACGCAGGCGGCCCCGGTGTTATAATGGTGGACAACCTCATAAGATACGGGCTAGATGTCCCCGAGTTCTCCCCCAGCCTCCAAGAAAGGCTCAAGCAGATGTTCCCGCCCCGCGTCGCGGTTAAGAACCCCGTGGACCTCACCGGTGATGCGAGTAACGAGGACTATGAGAAAGCTTTGACCACAGTTGTCGAGAGCGGGGAGGTTGATATTATAGTTGTCATAGCATTAATGCAGCCTCCTGTGCTCACAGTGGATCTAGGGGACTTGATAGCTGATATCGCTTGGAAGCACCATGAGATCCCCTTCATAGTTGTAACAATGGGCTCAGACATAGCCAAGAAGTTGGAGGAAAGGGTTGAGGGCCGGGGTATTCCCGTCTACAACTTCCCCGAGAGAGCGGCCAGAGCGGTTTACGCGATAGCCCACTGCTCCAAGTGCGGGTGATGTAGCATGGTGGATGTGGAGAAAATAATAGCTAGAGCCCTCGAGGAGGGCAGGCGTAAGCTGAGGGAGGACGAGGCTTACAGTGTACTCGCGGCATACAACATACCAGTCCCTGAGTACTGCCTGGCTACAAGCCTAAGTGACCTCGAGAGATGCGCGGGGAGAGTAAGATATCCCCACGTATTGAAGGTCGTTAGCAGGGACATAGTACACAAGAGCGACGTGGGTGGAGTCATAGTTGGAGTAAGAGACTTGGAAGGCGACATAGAGGCCTATAAGAGGATAATGGATAATGTGAGGAGGAAGATGCCGGAGGCGAGGATAGAAGGCGTGCTCGTCCAGTGGATGGTTCCAGAAGGGCTGGAAGTCATAGTCGGAGGCCTCCGAGACCGTTTCTTCGATACAGTAGTAATGTTCGGCCTCGGCGGCATATTCGTCGAGGTATTACGCGACGTGTCCTTCCGCGTCGCGCCTCTAACAATGGACGACGCCCTGGAAATGCTCGACGACATTAAAGCTAGGAAAGTACTCTACGGTGTCAGGGGGATGCCTCCGCGGGACCGGGAGGCTCTCGCGAGGATAATATATGGGGTTTACCGCCTGTTAGAGGAGAACAGAAATATAAAGGAGATCGACCTTAACCCGGTTATGAGCTATGAACGTGGAGCGTACGTGGCTGACGCGCGTATAATAATCGGGTAACCCCTCTCAAAGAGTGAGGTAGGTCGATAGTCTTGCAGGAACAGGATCAGGTCGAGTTGCAGGAGAAGGAAATACTTGACAAAATAACCGAGGTCAGGCAGAGGCTACGGGAAGTAACCGAGCAGAGGAGCGCCCTGATAGACGAGGTCAAAGTCGAGAGGAGGAAGAGGAGGGAGCTCCTGGATAGGAGGAGGGAACTCATAAGCGAGCTGAAGAAGCTTAGGGAGGAGAAGAACAAGCTTTTTGAAGAGCTTGGAGAACTTAAGGAGCGCAGGAACCAGCTCAGCAGCATGTTGCACGAGAAGATAAACGAGCTTAAGAAGTATAGGGAGCAGTTCAAGGACGATAGCCTCATGAGGGTGAGCATCTCATCTATACAGAGGAGAATACAGCAGCTTGAATGGAAACAGCAGACCCAGGTCCTCTCACCCCACGAGGAGAACGAGATTGTGAGGAGGATAATGGAGCTGGAAGAGCTATTGGAGAAGGCTAAGGAGGCTAAGAAGCTCAAGACACAGTTTATTGCGGTCAAAGCCGAACTCGCCAAGATCCGCGTCGAGCTCAAGGACGTGAATTCCAGGATCCGGAGTATCAGGGAAAATATCGGCAAGCTCAAAGAGAGGATATCCGCCCTCAGCAGTGAGGTAGACGAGCTTAACAAGCAGATTGACGTTCTCACAGAGGATATAGACGCTAAAAGTAGAACGATAGAGGACATGTCGAAGGAGAGAACGGAGCTTAGGTCCCAGCTGAAAGTCCTCAACGAGCAGCTGAGGGCTATAAGGATGGGCGAGGACGCTAGGAAGGTTGAGGAGCTAGTTGAGGAGAAGAAGAAGAGGATAATGGAGAAGATGAAGCGGGGAGAGAGGCTTACACTGGAAGAAATGAAGATACTCTACGGCGAGCTATAGCCCTTCTAGACCGCCTGTAACACCACATTTTCAAAGACTACCCAAAACTATTATCCTCATGTATCCCGTAATATTTATTCTAGTAATAATATAGAAATTACTATACGTGAAACCCGGGATGGACGAGTCAGAACCAGTTCTCGTATTAGTAATAGATGTGGACGACGACCTTGGGAACGCAGGGATAAAAACCCCATTGATAGGGGAGAGAGCTATTCTAGAGGCTGTCCAGAGATTTGCCCTACAGTTCCCTGAGGACAGTGATGTCAACGCTATATACCAGGGCATAAAGCTCTACCGCGAACTGAAGAGTACCGGTGCCAACGCTTACATAGCAGTCCTCGCGGGCGACCCGGTTAACAGTGTGAGGGCGCACATGAGGATAATTACTCAACTAGAAGAGGTTCTCGGGAAACTAGGGCTCGAGCAGGGAAACGTGAAAGCGATAATTGTCAGCGACGGGGCTGAGGATGAGACTGTAATACCTGTAATATCGAGCCGGGTAAACGTGGTGAGTGTCAAGAGAATAGTTGTCACGCAGCACGTCGGAATAGAGACGACATACGTCATATTGGGCAGGCTCATAAAGAAAGCAATATTCGAGCCTAGGTTCTCGAAGTACTTCGTAGGAGTCCCGGGCCTCATCCTTCTAGTCGGTGCTCTGCTAGCTATTTTGAACTGGTTCACTTACGCGGTGGAAGTAGGCGCGGTCATCCTTGCCCTGGCAATGATAGTGAGAGGATTCAGCCTTGAACCACAGATCGAGAAGCTGGGTGCCTCACTAAAAGCATTCTTCTTCCCAGGAGGAGAGCATTACCACCTCATAGTAGTCGCGAATGCAACCCTGACCCTAAACACTATCATAGCGCTCTTCTTAATCTACTACAACTGGTCTGTATCCGAGGACGTCGTTCATAGAATAGGATACATACTGGGTTACCCGCTTATCATATTCGGCCTCGGAGTCATAGCATTCCAGATAGGGAGGCTGATGGTGTACATGGAGATAAACAGGAAGAAAATGTATGACGAGACCCTCAAGCTACTCGTAACTATAACGCTAATGCTGGCAGGCTACGTTCTAGGAGACGGTTTGAGGGGGCTTCCCGTGCACCCGAGCTCAGATCTCCTGTCAAGCGTCGTGCTTGAATCAGGGTTCCTCCAAATATTGTTCGGCGGTCTGGGCATCATAGCAATGCTATACGTGTACTTCAGGGTTTCAGGGAAATATGAGGCTACCTCCCAAAATTCCGGGGAACACTCTGATACCACTTGACCGCGCTGTAGAGGTCATCGATACCGAACGCGGGCCACGGCTTCTCGGTGAAGTAGAGCTCTGCATACCTAGCGTTAACGGGGAAGAAATCACTCAGCCTCCTTTGCCCTCCCGTACGGATTACCAGGTCTATGGGAGGC
>JALUZI010000210.1 GCA_027012045.1 Desulfurococcales archaeon | reverse complement strand
GGCCCTCGATGCGCCCGTCTACAGTATGGGAGACGTTGTTAGGAGAGAGGTAGCCAGGAGAGGATTAGAGGTGAACGTTGAGAATGTTGAGATGATCGCTACGAAGCTGCGCGAGGAGCTTGGGAGAGCGGCGGTAGCAATACTACTATCCAGGGAGATCGCTGGAGAGGAGGGATTCATAGTCGTCGACGGTCTCCGAAGCCTGGACGAGGCCCGCGTTCTCCGTGGCGATGGGAGGCTGTGCATAGTAGCGGTGCACGCCAGCCCCCTCACAAGGTACCGGAGACTCCTCTCAAGGGGCAGGAAGGACGAGATCAGGGGGTGGGAGGACTTCGCCCTAAGGGACCGGAAGAACCTCGAGTACGGCATAGGAGGGGCAATCGCGATGGCAGACTACATGGTTGTCAATGAGGGAAGCATTGAAGAG
The DNA here is from genome assembly GCA_027012045.1 of Desulfurococcales archaeon. Classification (GTDB taxonomy): domain Archaea; phylum Thermoproteota; class Thermoprotei_A; order Sulfolobales; family Acidilobaceae; genus Tiamatella. Next base: position 1,063 of record JALUZI010000210.1, on the reverse strand, counting down.
GCCAGGGAGCAGGCATTGGCAATAGCGGAGAGGGTGAGGGTTGACGAGGGTAAGAGTTGTAGTGGAGGCGGAGTCCCGGCCGACCGAGGACCCGGAGAAGGTTAAGCAGGCAATACTCCGGATCATAGACCCGGAAGAGGTGGTGGTGGAGGGCGGCGACTACAAGAGGGTAGTAGCATACTCGACCAAGCTCGAGAGCCTAGAAAGGCTCCGGAGGCTCCTAAGGGTCGAGAGAATACTGGACTCAGCCCGGGGAGCCATGAAGAAGGGGCTCGGCAAGGACAGGCTAGTATTCTACCTACACAAGCAGGCCCTATACGCTGGGAGGCTCAGCTTCGTATCCGGGGACAACGAGTCACCCCTAGGAGCCGTGAGGGTCGAAATAGAGCATCCCGAGCCCCGGAGAGTCCTAGACTGGCTTGCACCGCCGACGAGGCATGGGAGGCCTGTGTTCGAGCTAGAGGGTCCCCCGTAGAGGGGCTATGCGGAGCCTCATAAGGTCCCAGGCCATAATGCTCCTGGGGAAGACGAGGCGGGCCTCGGCCTCTATCCTCCTAGCCTCCAACCCCCTATAACGCGGGCTAGCATGGAAGAGGAGCAAGCTCCTAGCCTCAGCCTTGCGGGCGACGAGGGCGGCGTGAATACTGGAAGAGTGCAGTCTCTCCAACGCCTCCTCAGACATATCACTGGTGTACGTGGCCTCGTGCACGAGGAGATCCGCCCTCTCGGCGAGACGGGCCATGGTCTCACAGGGAGCCGTATCGCCAGAGTAGGCCACCGTGAGGGTCCCCCCAGGCCTAGCTATATCGCTCCTCCTAACCACTACGCCGCCAGGTGCCTCAGCCTCCCCCTCCTCGAGTAGCCTCCTAATCCAGGGGCCTGGAGGGACCCCCAGCTCCCTCAGCCTCCCCCTGTCTATGCGGGGCCTCAGCCTCCACTCGAGGCGGAAGCCCACGCTATCCCTCGTGTGACAGGTCCTATCCCATGACAGCACTAGGGAGTCCCCGCCTCTCTCGTAGAGTGTGAGGGTCCCCCGGCCCTCGAGCCTAGCATACTCGACGGG
>JALUZI010000209.1 GCA_027012045.1 Desulfurococcales archaeon | reverse complement strand
ACCATTAAAAATCGTTCGGAACTACTTAGTTACCCCTGAAAAACTAATTAAGTATCTAAAAATATTTGCAAAAGTGTCAAAAAAATGCTATAAAAACTCCCAGAAAAAGGTATAAAATCATCAAAAAACTGGGAGTTTTGATATGCAATTTAAAAAGAAAAAATTAGACATATTTGAATCAGCAAAACCGAAATTAGAAAAAATAATAGACAAAAATCATAAACTGATAAAATTAAGTAAATTGATAGATTGGGAAAGTTTAGAAAAGACATTTTTAAAATATTATCATCCGAGTTATGGTCGTCCTGGAAAATCAGTAAGATTAATGGTAGGATTACATTTTTTAAAGTACATGTATGATTTAAGTGATGAAGAAATAGTAGAGAGATGGTTGGAAAACCCATATTGGCAATATTTTACAGGAGAAGAGAGATTTCAATATAAATTACCAATTCATCCGACAAGTATGACCAAATGGAGGAATCGAATAAAAGAAGAAGATTTGTTAAAATTGTTGGAAGAGACAGTAAAGAGTGGCTTTAAAAGTGGTTATTTAAAAGGCTTAGATGTAAAAAGAGTAAATGTAGATACTACGGTGCAGGAGAAAAACATAAGCTATCCAAGAGATATCCGGTTGTATTATAAGTTAATAGAACATCTGGTCAAATATGCAAAGAGTTTAGGCTTGAAGTTAAAGCAAACCTATTTGAATGTGGGTAAAAAATTATTAAAAGCCTATGGAGGTTATATTCATGCCAAACAATATAGGAGAGCAAGAGGTAGCGTAAAAAAGATGAAAACCAATATGGGTAGATTGTATAGAGAAATAAAGCGTAAATTGAGTGAGGCTTTAAAATCAAGTGAAGAATTTGAGCATTTATCCAATTTATGTGAGAAATTATCAAATCAAAGTAAAAATAGCAAAAATAAGATTTACAGTATTCATGAACCGGAAGTAGTGTGTATAAGCAAAGGCAAACAACATAAAAAATATGAGTTTGGTAATAAAGTAGGTATAGTGACAAGTAGTAGGAAGAATTTCATATTATCCTGTTTAAGTTTCAAAGGAAATCCGTATGATGGTCATACATTGAAAGAGAATTTATTATCAGCAGAAAAAACAGTAAAAGAGTTAGGTTATAAAGTTGAAGAAGCAGCAGTGGATTTAGGATACAGAGGGCATGATTATGAAGGAGATGTAAAAGTAAATGTAGTAAAAAGAAGTTTAAAAGGTTTGAAATTAAGTTTTAAGAAATTTTTAAAAAGGCGTAGTGCAATAGAGGCAGGGATAAGTCACTTAAAAAGGGACAGCAGGTTAGACAGGAACTATCTAAAAGGGACAAAAGGAGATAAATTAAATGCAGTATTAAGTGCATGTGGTTACAATTTAAGGCTAATATTAGCCTTTGTTTATTTTTTTCTATATTTAAATTGGAAGATATTGGATAAAAATACAGAAAATTTTATAAAATTATCAAAAAGACAGATAAGATT
>JALUZI010000208.1 GCA_027012045.1 Desulfurococcales archaeon | reverse complement strand
CTATAGAACGGGAGTCGAGTTACTTCTCAACTGGAGTCCTATTGCCTTTCTCGACCTCAACTGGTCTCTTGATATGTTCAGATACCAGGCCACCGGGCTCGAGCGAGGGAATAATGAAAGCTTTTCCTGGAGTGCGAGGTTGACCAGCGATATAAAATTGGGGCCGAGAACTGGGATCGAGGTACTTTACCGGTACAGGAGTCCTGTTAGCACTTCTCAGGGGAAACGCGAAGGGTTTTATATTGTTAATCTTGGATTGAGAGAGAAGATTACAAGGAACATATCTCTCACTCTTCAGGTGAGGAATCTCACCGGTAGCTTTCGATGGGAATCAGAGTCCGAAGGTGAGAACTTCTATTCAAAGAGGGCGTATACGAGAACGTCGCGGATGATTTCGCTGAACGTCCAGTATAACTTCAACACATATCGCCATCGCAAACAGCAGCAGGGTGAAGAAAATATCGAATGGGAGGAATTTTACTGATTGCTGAGGACTTGACAATGGATGTAAAGTGATTATTTATAGTATGCGATCTTTGAAAAGTGGGGGCGTAAGGATTCGACGGGGATAGCGTGGTCCAGAAGGTGCATGCCGAGGTGCCGTCACCTCGTAAAACAGGCGGCAAAAAACAATTCCCGAGTACAACTACGCAATGGCTGCCTAATTGAAGAGCAGCCCGCCCTGTGGTGAGGTTTGCTCCCGACTCGCCACAAGGGTGTCATAGACAGGGAGCTCGGCTCTGGTCCTCGCTCCGGTAGGATCAGAGCGACATCTACACCGGAGGGACCTCCAGAACCTTCCCCGCCTGCCGGGAAGCTGGAGGTGCCAGTTCAAAAGGCAGGCTAAGCATGTAGGACCTTCTGGGTCATTATCCCCGGACGCGGGTTCGATTCCCGCCGCCTCCACCAAATTTGCAATTCATCACCCCTTAGAATATCATTATCCCAAACAAGGAGGTTCAAAATGGGCTACATTACCGTAGGTATTATTGTCCTGATCTTTCTTGCCTCCATGATCAGGATTTTAAGAGAGTATGAAAGAGGGGTGATCTTTAGACTCGGAAGACTCATCGGCGTTAAAGGTCCAGGCCTGATTATCCTTATCCCATTTGTTGATAAAATGGTTAAAGTTTCGCTCAGAACCATTGTTCTCGATGTCCCACCGCAGGATGTTATTACAAAGGATAACGTATCCGTGAAGGTTAATGCCGTGGTTTATTTTAGAGTTCTTGACCCGGCCAAGAGTGTTGTCGAGGTGGAGGATTATTACTACGCCACATCCCAGATTGCACAGACAACCCTGAGAAGTGTTCTTGGAGAAGTCGAGCTCGATGAGCTTCTCTCTCAGCGTGAGAAGCTCAATCAGAGATTGCAGAGAATAATTGATGAGCAAACTGACCCATGGGGTGTGAAAGTCTCGGCGGTTGAGATCAAGCATGTTGATCTCCCACAGGAGATGCAGAGGGCAATGGCCCGTCAGGCAGAGGCTGAGAG
>JALUZI010000207.1 GCA_027012045.1 Desulfurococcales archaeon | reverse complement strand
CATTACCTCATCCTCGCTGATGGAGGTGTAGAACAACCTTGAACAAGCTAGCGAGTAGAATAATAGTAACCCTAGCCCTATTCATAATCGTCGCGTCCATAGCCTCGCCTTTGACCGCGCTGGCATACACACACCCAGAGAACGTCCAGGGTAACGTGATAAAGATAGGGATGAGCATTAGCCTCACAGGTAAATTCGCTACAGAAGGTAAACAGGCATTATGTGGTGTCAAGGCAGCGATAGACTACTTTAACGATAACGGAGGCGTACAGGTAAACGGTAAAACCTACAAGCTACAGCTATACTACTACGACGACCAGTCCAACAAGAACCAGGTAACAAGCCTCTACTCTAAGCTGATAACCAGTGATAAAGTAGACTTCCTACTAGCCCCCTACAGCAGCGGACTGACCGCAGCAGCGGCCCCTCTAGCAGAGCAGTACAAGAAGGTAATGCTAAGCCATGGAGGCGCCAGCAACTCAATATTCCAGCAGGGCTATAAGTATGTCGCACAGGTCCTAGCGCCGGCAAGCAAGTACTTCGCTTCAACATTAGAGATGCTCAAGGAGTACCAGGACAAAGTTGGCGACGTTAAGATAGCCTTCATATATGAGGACAACGCATTCGCTAATGCAGTTATGAATGGTGCAAAGCAGGAGGCCCAGAAGCTCGGCCTCGACGTCGTCTACATCAACAAGTACCAGAAGGGAACAACGGACTTCTCAAGCTTCATATCAGCGGCAAAAGCCAAGGGAGCCAACGTGCTCATAGGCGGCGGCCACTTCGAGGACGGTAAAGCCCTGGTAAGCCAGGCCCACAACCTAGGGTGGCACCTGAAGTTCATAGGCATACTAGTAGCACCAGCCCAGCCACAGTTCTACGAGGAACTCAAAGACGTGGCTAACGGTGTAGCATACCCGGCACAGTGGGATGTCTCGCTGAACTTCAGCCCAGAAACCGCTAAGAAACTAGGTCTGACATGGTTCGGCCCAACAAAGGACCAGTGGCTAAAGTACTTCAAGCAGGAATGCCCTGATATTGAGAAGCCTGCATACCAGGCGGCAGAGGCAGGTGCAGCAATAGTATTCCTAGTAAAGGCCATAGAGACGGCTAACAGCCTCGACAGCACTGCTGTAAGACAGGCAATGAACAACCTTGACCTTATGACGTTCTTCGGCAGGCTGAAGATAGACCCGCAGACCGGTCTGCAGATAGGCCATAAGATGGTTGTCGTCCAGTGGCAGAACGGTAAGCAGGTAGTGATATACCCCAAGGAGGTAGCACACGCACAGCCGCTCTTCATGGCCCCGGCATGGTGGCCACAGACGGCACAGTCGACAAGCACCCCCGCCCACACCAGTAGTACTGCTACTCCGACGCAGACCGCGAGCAGTACAACAACACAGACCAGTAGCCCATCACAGACCACTAGCAAGAAAGGAGGTAGTAATGCGGCTCTATGGGCTGCCGTTATAATAATCATAGTAATCATAATCGGCGCAGCCTGGTAC
>JALUZI010000206.1 GCA_027012045.1 Desulfurococcales archaeon | reverse complement strand
GGAAGAAGGTGTAGAGACAGTACTAGTCAACCCCAATATAGCCACCATACAGACAAGCTACAAGTTCGCCGACCACATATACCTAGGCCCCCTGGAGACCTGGTTCGCGGAGAAGGTCATCGAGCGGGAGACTCCGGACTCGATACTACTGGGCTTCGGGGGCCAGACAGCCCTTTCCCTTGGCGTCGATCTATACAGGAAAGGTGTGCTGGACAAGTACGGCGTGAGAGTCCTGGGTACGAGTATTGAGGGGATAGAGAGAGCGTTAAGCAGGAGCCTCTTCCGGGAGTCAATGGTCAGGCACGGCATCCCAATACCCCCGAGCTCCCCCGCGGAAAACCCCGGGGAAGCATTGAGGCTTGGAGAGGAGATAGGGTTCCCTGTAATTGTGAGGGTCAGCTTCAACCTGGGAGGAGGGGGGAGCTTTGTAGCGTGGAGCCGTGGTGAAATGGAGAAACTCGTCCACAGAGCCTTCGCCCAGTCCGCGACCAGGGAGGTCTTGGTGGAGAAGTACCTGCACTACTGGAAGGAAATAGAGTTCGAGGTTGTAAGGGACAACCGAGGAAACAATATTGCCGTAGCATGCTTGGAGAACATGGATCCAATGGGGGTTCACACTGGTGAAAGCGTTGTCGTAGCTCCTTGTCAAACGCTGAGCGACAGGGAGTACCAGACGCTCCGCACAGCTAGCCAACAGGTCGCTGAAGCCATAAGCCTCGTGGGAGAGGGGAACGTCCAACTGGCCCTGAACCCCTGGGGAAGCGAGTTCTATGTAATAGAGACGAACCCCCGTATGAGCAGGAGCAGTAGCCTGGCGAGCAAAGCCACAGGGTACCCCCTAGCCTATATCGCCGCCAAGCTAGCCCTAGGCTACAGGATCCACGAGCTTCTCAACAAGGTCACCGGCAAAACATGCTCGTGCTTCGAGCCCAGCCTCGACTATGTGGTGGTTAAGATTCCAAGGTGGGACCTCGACAAGTTCCACGGAGTAGAGGAGTCGGTAACGAGTGAGATGAAGAGCATAGGCGAAGTCATGGCTGTAGGCAGGAACCTCGGCGAGGCATTGCAGAAGGCTATTAGGATGCTCGACATAGGTAGGGAGGGACTGGTTGACGGTGAAACCTTCAGCAGTGAGCGACAGCTAGACCAGCTGATTAACGATCTAAAGGCGAGGAAGCCGTACTGGCCTCTCTTGGCTGCGGAGGCGTTCGTCAAGGGTGCAACTGTGAGGGAAGTGTATCATGCAACCGGGGTAGACCCATACTTCTTGGGGGAGATAAAGAAGATCGCCGATCTCGCCGTCATGATAAGTGAGGGAGGAGGCATCGGTGAGTACCTTGGACTGGCTAAGAGGCTAGGCTTTAGCGACAGGCAGATATCCATGGTGACCGGCCTCCCGGTTAGTGAGGTTGAGGAGAAGAGGAGGGAGCTGAATATAGGTAGGAGCAGGGTCAACCAGGTCGACACCCTCGCCGCCGAGTGGCCCGCCGAGACAGGATACCTCTACATGACCCA
>JALUZI010000205.1 GCA_027012045.1 Desulfurococcales archaeon | reverse complement strand
GAACCTCACCTTTCTCCGCGGACCTGTATAGTCTAGTACCACACGGGCTGTAGGCTCCTCCGTGGTGGCTAGCAGTGGGTTTCCTCCCCTCTCTCTTATCGCCCTTGTAAAGACTGGCTCGTCTTTCTTGTTCACGTACCCCGTTACCTTTAGGTCTGCTAGGCCGTAGGCTCTGGCTATCCAGGACATGTGGTATCCCGGTCCTCCGAGAAGCGTCTTTCTCCCGTGAGTGTAGACTACTTCGTCTATAGTAGGCGTTGAGACTATTACTGGCCTGCAGAGTGAGAAGACGTCTTCACTCAAAACACTCCTCGCCTCCCGGCTCTACATGAACTGTAAGCTGGGTATTATACTTCCTCCCGATGCACTCGACTCTATCCGCTATGTCATGCGCCTCTACCACAGTGTACTTTGGGGGTACTTTGACGACTATGTCACCTTGGAACCTGCCCGGGTAGACCTCTCTAACCCTTATGGACGAGACTTTTACTCGTAGAGACGACTCGACCTCTCCTGTTATCTTCTTAAGTATTTCCGGATGTGGCGACGTGTCAGCTGTGAGCCTGATATACTTGCTAGAGTTCTCGATTATCTCGTAGAATATGAATCCGAGGATTATCAATCCTCCAATGTAGTCGTATATGGGGGACGACTCTAGTGATAACCCTATCATCGTGATCGCCACGAGGCTCTCTAGGATCTCGCTGATACTGAAGAGCCCGTAGACCTGGAGGGGGTCGTCCTCTCCTTTCAAGAGGAAAGGTAGGGGCGAGTAGAACAGTAGGCCTGCCAGTGCGGAGTAGAAAGCTCCTTCCATCGGGCCTCTATGCGCGGTCGAGTGTATTAGTTCTACAGTTGATACTCCGGCTATGAAGCTGTATGTTAGTATAACTATGTATGACCCGGCCAGGCTGAGCCTCAGGTGCCCGTAGGGGTGCCTTTCATCTGGGGCTTTAGAGGTGTACCTGCTGAAGTACAGTGCTCCCCCTAGGGCTGCGAGGTTCGCTATACAGGTCAACGTGTCAACCATCAGCGTGATGGACCCGTAGACCAGCCAGCCCGTGGCCTTCGCCACTGTGCCTAGAACTGCGAGGATAGAGACAACCCATAGCTTCCCCCTGCTCTTACCCATTGAGACGGCACCTTTACCTGATCCTGTGGATCCAGGAGACTATTTTCTCCACGATGTCCTCCCCCGCTCTCCCGTCTACCTCTATTCCGACCACATTGTTCCCCGGCTGGTATTTACCGCCGGAAGTCAGCCCTGCCGACCTGGCGTAGCCGAGTATGTCGACGAGCCTAGGCCTCTCCCTAACAGTTCTCAGGTATATGTAAGTCCTCCGGAGCGGCCTCCAGTAGTAGGAGACAACGACGATTTTATCAGGGTGTCTCTCCGAGAGTATTCTGGCTAGAGTGGAAACGTGCCTGCCCTCTCCCTCCATCCGGTAAATACGTATGTCACCTATAACACTCGCATTACTATCTGCTTCACGGAGAAGGGACTGGAACTCGTCTTC
>JALUZI010000204.1 GCA_027012045.1 Desulfurococcales archaeon | reverse complement strand
GTTATCCAGTTGCTTAGAGCCATACCGGCCCACAGGCCGGTGTCTCTTAGGCCGAGGCGGTAGGCGAGCGTGTAGGAGAGGGGTATGCGGAGGAGCCATAGCCTCGAGGCTCCCAGCGCGCTGGTGAAGAACGTGTGCCCGCTACTCCTAGCTATCGAGTCCGCCATTATCGTGAGGTCGAAGCCTATCACGCTAGGCCCGAAGATGAGTAGCATTCTGCTAGCCGCCTCGAAGACGAGGGGGTCGCTGGTGAATACCCCTATAAAGTAGTCCCTAGTAGCAACCAAGACTACAACGTAGAGGATTACCAGCCCGAGGACGAGGCGGAGGCCCGTGGCAAACGCCTCCCTCGCCCGGGCTAAGAGGCCTGCTCCAAGGCTCTGCGCCACGATGATACTAGTGCTCCGGACCAGGGGAAACACGATTATATGGTCTAGGCTGAGGAACACCTGGCCTATACTATAAGCGGCTACAACAGGGGTCCCAAGCCCTCCGACGATGCCCATCATGACGAGGAACCCGAGGGTTGTGAGAAGCCTCTGGAGAGTTACGGGTCCCCCAACCCTGGCTACCAAGCGTACAATATCCCCTTTCGGCGCCAGATCGCCCAATGCCAGCTTGAACCCGTGCCGGCCCGTTGCGAAGCTGTAGGCTGCGTAGGAGCCTGCTATGATATTTGCTATCAGCGTAGCGGCGGCGGCCCCTACAACCCCCCAGCCTAGCGTGAATATCATCAGGGGGTCTAGGATGAAGTTCAGGAGCGTTGTTGCGACGCTAACCTTCATCGGCGTCCTAGTATCGCCAGCCGCGCCTAGGGCGAAGTTGAAGACCAGGAAGGTGTACATGAATGGCACGCCTGCTAGGGTCACCGCAATATAGCCGCTGGCGAGGCGGGCCACGTCGGGGGGTATGCGCGCTAGGCTCATGTAGTAGTCCCGGGCCAGGTAGAAGGCTATGCTACCCGGGACCCCTATGAGGAGTAGAAGTCCCAGTACTCTCGCGACGCTCTCACTAGCCCTCCTATACTCACCCGCCCCGATGTATTGGCCGGCGAGGGCGCTGAGACTGCTGGCCAGGCCGAAGCCAATGCTCATGAGCACCCCACGGTACGGCCATGATACCGTGGGCGTGCCCAGGGCGGCGCTCCCCAGCCTGCTGAGCCAGAAGGTGTCTATGATGCCGTAGAGGCTCTGTAGACTCCCGGATATGAAGAGGGGTATACTCAGCTCTAGTATTAGCCTGGCTATCCTCGGCGACTCGAGTATTAGGCGCCTCCTCTCCTCTATGCCCGGCCCCTTCAATCCCGGCCCTTATCCTCCTAGGGAGGCAATGTATAGGGTTCAGATATAATAGCTGGGGTCCCTAAGAGACAAGTACCACTCGGCCCCCAGCGCTACCCCGGCCCTAAGAGTGAGGCTAGTTGAAGAGGCTGGCAGTAGACGTTGGAGGAACCTTCACCGACATCGTACTATTCGACGAGGCCACAGGCCGCATAACAACAGGTAAATCAGCCACGACGCCGAGAG
>JALUZI010000203.1 GCA_027012045.1 Desulfurococcales archaeon | reverse complement strand
ATAGCGAGCCCCCCATGCGAGCCCTTCACCGGGGCCAACCCCAGGAGGGAGAAGAGACCCCTAGACAGGCTATACAAGGACCCCGCAGGCCAGCTCTTCCTCCACGCCATAAGGATAATCGGGGAGGTCAGGCCGAGAGTATTCGTCATAGAGAACGTTCCCGGCGTAAGGGAAGTCGAGGGGGCGATAAGGAGGGAGCTAGCCAGGCACGGCTACAAGAGAGTCTACTTCAACATCCTAAGGGCCGAGGACCACGGGACCCCCAGCAGGAGGACGAGGGTCTTCGTCTCGAACATACCCATCAGGCCGCCGAGGAGGAGGCCTCCGACAATCGAGGAGGCTCTCCGGGACCTACCACCGCCGGGAGCACCCTACCCGCCCAACCATGAGGCCCCTCCCAGCCTCTCAGCAAGGTATAGGAGGAGGCTCGCGAGGCTAAGGTGGGGCGACTCCCTCATAACCTATAGGGGCTCCGGGGGGAGGAGGCTTCCCAACTATATACGCCTTGACCCTAGGAGGCCTGCTCCAACAGTTATGGGGTCTAGCAGGTTCATCCACCCGTACGAGGACAGGCTCCTCACCGTGAGGGAGCAGGCCAGACTCATGGGGTTCCCCGACTACCACGTCTTCGTAGGGGGACGCGACGCGCAGTACAACATGGTCGGGGAAGCAGTCCCCCCACCCCTAGCCAGGGCGATAGCTGAAGCTATTAGGGAGGTCCTCCAGGCTAGTGGCGGGGGAGGAGTAGTTGAAGCCCGAGATAATACCCCTGCTCCACAACGTGAGTAGCGTGCAGAGAGTAGTAGACATGGCCCGGCTAGTCTACGCCCTAGGCTACGATAAACTCGTGGTAACCAAGGCCTACGGGGGAGCCGCCCAGTCCGGGGTCCCCGAGGCTATGAGGCTCGCGTTAAAGGAGGGCAAAAGCCTCATAGTCCTCCCAGACCTACCCGACGCCCTGGAACTCCTAAAGCCGGATACGCTACTCATAGTATCGAGGGACTACGCCTCCCACCTGATAGCCCCCGGGAGGGTCCCCCGCATCGAGGGCAGGACCATCGTAGCATTCTCGGGCTCCGAGCCAGACTTCACCGTGGAGGAGGCCAGGCGGGGGACCCCCGTCTACATCGAGGGAGTGCCTGGCAGGCTGGGCCCGATAGCGGAGGCCTCGATAATACTCTACCTCCTCGGGAGGGGTGAATAGTGGGGGTCCCCCGGTCGTCTAGGAGCGTCAAGGACCTAGTCAGGGAGGCGAAGTATTACTCGAGCATAGCAGTTGACCTTGCCCAGTACGCCCTAGCCACTGGGAGCAAGGCCGCTGCCATGGAGGTCCTCCAGATAGAGGAGAGGATCGACTCCCTCCTATGGGAGCTCTTCGAGAAGGCGGGCCTAGCCGTGAGGGGGCCCGGGGAGGCAGGCCTAGCCGTCGCAATAGTGGAGCTGGGGAGAGCCTTCGACAGGGTCTCCGACGCCGCTGGCGACCTGGCCGGCCTCGTCATAAGGGGCTACCCGGTGCACGAGTACATCA
>JALUZI010000202.1 GCA_027012045.1 Desulfurococcales archaeon | reverse complement strand
TCTACTCCCAGTTTGACCAGGTACTGGATGCCATGTATCCCTACTCCGCCTGTTGCACCTGTAACGAGAACTTTATCCCCGCTCTTGACACCTGCTATTTTTGAGGCGTGGATAAAAGTGGCTACACCGCAGACAGCCGCCGCGTACTTCTCATATTCCCTGTCGGGTAGTGGCATTATGTTCTCCCGGGGCACCTCGACGTACTCCGCGTAGCCCCCGGGAATGTTTTCCCCAAGAATAGTGAGCCTGCACTCTCCATTGCCGCAGTCCATTATTGCAGGGTAGGGCGACACCGGCTCCCCGTCTAGTTCCCCGAACACCTCGTGGCCAGGTATTATCGGAGGCCGCAGATTAGGGAATCCTCCCTTCCACACGACCAGGTCCCTGCCGCACATTCCCACGGCTCTGACCCTGACGCGTACCCAGCCCTCCCGGGGCTCATCGGGTACTTTGATAGTCTTGACCTTGAAGGGCTCCCTGAACCTTTCTATTACAGCGGCCTTGTACTCCAACACCACATCCCTCCGTGTAACATATATTCCTCAATAGTCTATTCAATATTTACCGGTTCAACTTTAGATGGAGAGATAAACTGTTAATGAGGGGTCACCGGTTTGGTTAGAGTTGTAGGAATAGACCCGGGGACAGCGAGCTTTGACCTAGTACTGCTTGACGACGGGTTCATCGTAGACGAGAAGAGCATACAGACGCCGGACATAGCTAGGGATCCACAGATCCTCGTTGACGCTGTCGGAGAGTTCGAGAATGTAGACGCGATAGCGGGTCCCTCCGGATACGGTGTTCCCGTGACCTGGAATAAGGACATAGTTGACCCTAGGAGGTTCGCTGTAGAGGTGCTCCTATTATCTACAGAGGAACAGCTAGCTCAGGGTATGGCTGCAGGCGAAATCGGGATAATGGTATACCAGGCCCTCGCCCTGGCCGTGGAGGAGTTCTGGAAAGCCAAGCTCCCAGTTGTCTATATCCCCAGCGTGGTACTACTCCCCACCGTGCCGTTCCACAGGAAGCTAGGCCGGCTTGACATGGGTACTGCTGACAAGATGGCCCTTACTCTCCTCGGAATCCACACGTACTCCAGGGACAAAGGCATCGATCCCAGGGAAACCGATTTCATAGTGGTGGAAATGGGCTACGGCTACAATGCTGTTATGGTTGTGAAAAAGGGGAGGATAGTTGACGGTTTGGGAGGGACGGTTTGTTGCAGAGGCTTCTTAACCCATGGACCGATGGACCTGGAGCACGTTGTGCTTGGCGGCGAGTGGGGTAGGAGCGACGTTTTCTACGGTGGCGTGGCTACGGTTGCCTCTACAGAGGATCCTGTGGCGGCGTGGAAGGAGTGGAGTAGGGGTAAAGAACCTGCCTACAGTATTATAGAGTCAATGCTAGAAGAGCTTTCACGCGTGGTTCATGGGATGGCGTCTATACACAATGTCAACACTATCCTGTTATCAGGCAGGCTTTCAAGGGTGAATGAGATACGCACCAGTGTCCTGGACAGAATAGCAGATCTAAACGTT
>JALUZI010000201.1 GCA_027012045.1 Desulfurococcales archaeon | reverse complement strand
AAAATATCCACGCATAAATAGCCCTAGAAGCCACGAGAAGCCATTTTTTTTGATTTTTTGATAAAGGTATCGAGTAAAGCAAAAAAATGGCTTTAAAGGCTATTTCTGTGCGTTTATGAGCTATTTCCTCTTTTTCCCCTACTAAAACGCAGATGAAGAGTAGCTACAAGACAGAGATATAGAGCTCAAAAAAGAGAAGCCACTCTCCCTTATAGGAGATAAAAATCAGAGCAGTTTAAAAAGCTTGAGAGGTTAAATGAGGGCAGTAAGAGTTTAAGAGCCTGTATTGTATGTCAGTCCACGAGCAAAGCGAGTGGCTAACTGATTTGGTTTAAAAGTGCGAAAATGCTTTTAAGATTAATTTAAGAGTTTTTAGAGAGTTATATAAGAGATTTTAATAACCCACGCGCGCACGCGCGCACAGAGTGCTTTATAATATATTTTGTAAGATGTAAGATGTTGTGTGCGAAAAATCCCGATTTTAAGGGATTTTTTGAGTTTAATTACGAAAAAATGAGACCTAACTACGAAAAAATGAGACCTAACTACGAAAAAATGAGACCTTTAATTACGAAAAAATGAGACCTAACTACGAAAAAATGAGACCTTTTTTACAAAAAAAAAAAATTGACTACGAAATTTGACAATATAAATTCGTAATGATAAAATACGACGTATTAAAATATTTATTCGTAACGAGGAAAAAATGAGCAATATAATTACCCCTCATAAAAACGATATCGTAAGAAAATCCGACTTTTTAGTTAAAGCTCGCTATAAGCTCAATCCGTTAGCTCTAAAATTTATAACAATGGTGATTGCCAATGTAAAAAAGAGTGATGAGCCTGATAAAGAATATATTTTCCGTGTTAAAGATTTTATGGAACTCTCTGGAATGGATTATAAACAACTCTATACTTATCTTGATGAAGCCACTGACGAACTCTTAAAAAGCCCTATAAAAATACCCAAGGATAATGGCAGAAGCTTCTTAAAACTTAACTGGGTAAGCAGCGTTGAATACCACGAAGGAGAAGGATATATAAGCTTTAAAATAGATACTAAATTGCGTCCCTATATTTTCGATTTGCAAGAGAGATTTTTAAAGTATCGGATTGAAAATATTTTGCGCCTTAAAAGCGGATATGTAATCCGCCTTTATGAGATCCTAAAAGACTGGTTTAACCAAATGAGCAGATACCACAACAGCAAGAAAGTTGAAAAAATCATAGAGGTAAAATGGCTTCGAGAAACTCTAGAAATCCCTCAAAGCTATAGATATAACGATATTAAAAGAGTTATAGAAAAAGCCAAAAAACAGTTAGCCATATATACCGATCTGCAATTCTCCTATGAAGAGATAAAGACAGGACGCAAAGTTACACACATAAAATTCATCATAGAGCCCAATCTAAAAAACGGCGAGCAAAATAGAGATAATGAGCAAAATAGAGATTTCTACTTCCTCAAATCAAAACTTCGCTTTATCGCATACATCCGCAAAAATTACAAACATAAAACCTTCTACATCTTAAAATTCAACGAGCC
>JALUZI010000200.1 GCA_027012045.1 Desulfurococcales archaeon | reverse complement strand
GCAACATCTTTCTTCGGGTCGACATCGGCGAATTCTTCTGTTGGCCTATAGTTCCTGAATATGTCCCGTAGGAACATAATGCCATTTCCACGTGTGATCTTGGGGATTTCCTTCCTCATCTTCATTCTGTACAGGAATCCTCCAAGGCCTGGTAGGAAGTCGTCTAGCCCAGTGTAAATAATCGTCTCCACTTCTATGTCTGCGGTGTCTATTTTGGGTTTGAAGAGGTCGAGGACAACCATTACTTTAGCCTTAGTCTTCTCAGCCTGATGCTCTATCTCCCTAGGCGTGTATAGAACGTTCATGGGAGATATTGTCGCGCCTGTGAGCAGTGTACCGTAGTAAGCTATTGCGAACTGAGGCGAGTTGGGTAGCATTAGGAGGACCACGTCACCCTTACCTATGCCTTTATCCTTTAGGAAGGAGGCGAACCTCTTGGCCTTGTCTAATAGCTCGCTGTAGGTTACATCTCTCCTAAGGAGCCCGCTTGTTTTCCCGCCGTAGAATATCATTGCCTTGTGCCTGGGATATTTCTCCGCTGAGTCCAAGAGGAACTTGTACAGGGGTATCTCCGGTATTTCTATCTCCCTGGGGACGTCTGGATCGTAGTTCTTGACCCATGGCTTCTCCAGGTAATCCTTCACTGCCTCTTCACTCATGCTAGGAGCACCTCTCGGTTTCAGTAGATAACTCACGTTTCCCAATATGTGGGTAATAGGAGTATTTATGGAATAACGGTTATAAACTGGGCTGGATTAGACTTATTCCTGGGGTAAGGCGCCGCCGTAGCTCAGCTGGGAGAGCGCCCGGCTGAAGACCGGGCGGTCCGGGGTTCAACTCCCCGCGGCGGCACCACTCATTCTCACCTGCCCACAAAGCCATACATTAGGAGGTCATCGACTGACTCGACGTACAGGACAGTCCCACACGCCTTATCCACCCGTAGTCTTTTATTGATTTCCTTATCCAAAGCCAGGGAATGCTCTTTCAAATGTCCCCTAAGAGATATATTAGCTCTAACACATTCAAATCCTCTGACTCTAATGGTAATGCTATTTAGAGCCCTCTCGAGGTCGCCTGTGCTTCTTATAATAAAACAGTCTTCAACGGGTATAACCCGGTCTATACTGGTTAGGATTTCTCTTGTAACTAGGCGGTATGCTTTGCTGGATGGAATGTTTGTGTAGACCAGGAGTACGCCCCTGTAATCTGTTCTTTCAATCTTGACATCGGGATCGTGGGGTAGGAGAATATCGCCTATTTCCTGCTCAGCCCAATATTCTTTTCCTGCTTGGTGGTGGACGATGAGTGTTGGACAGCGTATGGACATATCTCTCTCAGGGGGCATTCCTTGCATTTCGGTTTCCTTGCTATACACCATTTCCTCCCTAGTGCTATAACAAGTTTGTGGGCCTTTACAAGGTCTTCTCCCTTGAAGAACTCTGAGAAAGCTTTGCTTATTCTGTCATAGTTATTTGTATCCTCTAGACACCATCTTTTAGCTATTCTCCGCGCGTGTGTGTCTACTGCGAATACCTGCTCCCCCCTCACCTGGGACATAAACACGTCAACCGTTTTCTTACCTATTCCCGGGATCTTCAATAGTATCTGCCTGAGCTCATCTGGAGGTTTCTCTGTGAGGATTCTTTCACCTCCATTATCTATAATCGCCCTCGCGGCCTCGTAGATCCATCTTGCCTTCTGCCTAGACAACCCTGCCGGCCTAAGCGGCTCCTCTATACGCTCCTGCCCAAGCTCTACTATTTTCTCCGGAGTCAATCTACCCCCAAGCATCTCGTTGAGCCGCTTGTAGGCTTTTATCGCGGCTTTATCAGTCGTGTTCTGACTTATGATTATAGCGACGAGCAGGGCGAAAGGGTTACCGTTCAGCTTTCTCGCGGTTAAACTGACGAACTCATCTTCCCTTATTTCTAGCCCTGATTTCTCTAGTAATTGGATTACTCTTCTACCTGTGAAACCCTCAGGTTTGACGCAGCCTGTAGTTTTGGCTTGTTCCTCCAAAGCAACCAGCCCTTCCATGTTAAGTGCTGCGGCATTATTCCCTTATTATTGGACGTTTCTCAACATTTTCCTTAAGATGTATCTTGATATGATGCTGGACGATCTTTTGTCTTTCATATACTTCTCCAGGCATGGTTGCTTCTCGACTAGCTTCTCCACATATTTATAGGTCCCTTTTCCCTGTTCGCCGGCTAGTAGCCTTAGGTAAAACTCTGACTCAGGGTTCAGCTGGGTTAGGCAGTCTTCTAGTGCTATGATTGATGTGAGTAGATTATCTATGGACTCGTCTATGAATACCTTCAGCTCGATCGGGTCGACGGTGAACATGTCGTCTAGGAACTGGAGTTCTACGCCAAGCTCCTCAGCTAGCTCGAAGACGTCTTTGTTGGCGTAGCTCCTGGCAACTATAAGGGGTTTGCATCCCGTTATCTTTGCGTTGACATATGCCTGTCTGACGGCGCTTATGTCGGCGTACCCAGATTTTACTTCTACCGCTATACAGTTCCCTTCTTTGTCTCTTGCCAGTATGTCTATTTCCCCTATTTCCCTCCCATTCCTCTCGACCCTAACACCTGTCTCCTCGATGGTGTACCCCTTGTTCTCCAATAGTTTCATTGCGGTCTTTACGCTAGCCTTTTCTCTCCTGCTGTGCGATATGTTTACTGGCAGTTCTATCACCTATTTACGCAGGATAATGTACAACAATGCTTATATATCAACCACGAGTATATGGTGATAGGTAACAATGCAGGCTCTAGGCAATTAAGGCTTGAGAGGTGGTTTGATTGAAGTTCTGCCCCAAGTGTGGTTCAGTAATGATCGTTGTTAGGAAGGAGGGTAAGCTCTACTACCAGTGCACGCGTTGCGGCTATATGGAGCCTGTCAAGAAGGGTGACTCCATGAAGATTGTCGAGAAAGCTGACGAGAAGAAGAAGGTTGTGTCAACGAAGGCTGTAGCGGAGAATAGAGCCATAATGAGGAGTAAAGAGGAGATTCAGCAGGAGATAGAGGAGTATTATGAGCAGGTCCTAGACCAGCTTGCCAACGAGTACTAACGGACTACACTAATGTTTGTTAAGTGAGCTTTGTTAGTTTACTTTATACTTGCCAGCTCCTTACTAGCTTCCTCTATGTCTTTATGTGTGTCTATACTCTTCCAGAAGACGTTCTCGTATTTCACTGTGACTAGTTTGCCCTCCGCCGCGAGCTCGGGGAACCCTTGTCTCTCTATGTCTCCCTTCTCGGGAAGGTAGTCGAAGACTTTCGGTGTCATGGCGTATACTCCGCCGTTGATCCAGTAGTCCGGGATGTATGGCTTCTCTATGAATTTCTTGATGAAGTCTCCCTCAATGTCCAGTATGCCGTAGGGGCTTCTCAGGGGGACTGCTGCCAAGCCTGCATATGCACCCCGCTCTCTTACCTTATTCATCAATGGAGTGGGGTCTAGGTTTGTTATTATGTCACCGTTTAAGACTAGGAATATGTCTTCTGACCGGAGTATGTGTTCAGCGTTCTTGATGGCTCCGGCCGTACCACGGGGCTCTTCTTCTATGACGTATGTTGCTTTTATTCCTAGCCTGTTTCCGCTTCCTATGCGTTCTATTATTTTCTCCTTGTGGTACCCGACGAGGAGTACTATGTTTGTGACTCCGTGTTTCCTGAGCCACTCGATCTGGTGTTCTAGGATGGGTTTTCCCGCTACTTCGACTAGTGGCTTGGGTATTGTCTCGGTTATTGGTCTGAGGCGTTTACCGTATCCTCCGGCTAGTATGGCTGCCATAACCATTGGGGTTCACCTTCGATGCAGGCGTCATGTATTATTTACGTTTTGCGCGTAATAAGTGTTGGATACCTCTCCCAGTATGGTTGTATTGTGGTCTTACTGGCTTTCTATAATAATCGTTTATTACTTTCGGTTTGGTGAGAAACTTAGATATAGTGGTGTGGTGAAACTATTGAGGCTCTTCAAGGACTACAAGGTATTCACGGACACTTACATACCGCCGAACCTGATTAACAGGGAGGAGAAGCTCAGCAGACTCGTGGACTTCTATAGATACATGACTGAATCCCCGGGAGAGTTCTCTAGGATAGCAGTAATATACGGGACAGTCAGAGGCAGATCTGGAATAGGCAAGACCACACTGGCCAAGCTGACGGCTACGAGGATAGCAGAGCTAGCCCGGAGGAATGGTTTCACGGTAAAACCGGTATATGTTAACGTGTACTCTATGACCGGTGTCAACCAGATACTGACCTCTATAACCAGCCAGCTAGGCATAAGGGGTGTGAAGCCCCGGGGTAGTAGCCCTATAGAGCTTATGAAGGCCATTCTCGACGATTCCATAATGCGGAACTACTACATACTACTCATAATAGACGAGATACAGTCCATACTCCGGAGGAGGGGTTTCAGCGAGGAACAACTAATCTATCTATTCTTCAGGTACACGGAGATATTTGAGGGGATAGTTGACTCCTACAGGATTTACCCTCTCCTAGTTGTTTTCGACATGATAGAATGGGGTAAGATGCCCGGGCAGCTGAGATCCATGGTTGGGCTGGAGGTGGGTTTACAGCCCTATAAGTCCTACGAGCTCTACGATATCCTCTACGATAGAATAGAGCGGGGCTTAGTGGATCCCACAAGGTTCCCTCCTGCCCTCGTGGAGATGATATCTGACTACCTGGGCTATGATAAAAGCGGCGAGGGTAACGCTAGAACAGCGATAAGCGTCTCGAGACAGGCCGTCGAGACTGCTGAGGCACGGGGAGACGATGCTGTCAGAGAGGAGTACGTCAGGGAGGCACTATCCATGGTAGGCACGTTCAAAGTATCAGAGTACAGTGTGGAAAGCCTGGGTTTACACCAGAAAATACTCTTGTACGCCTTAACCCTGCTCAGCCTGAAAACCGAGGGTGACTGGGTTACAATGGGCGTGCTCGAAGACGAGTACAAGACGGTGTGCGAGTGGCTTAACGAGAAACCCAGGGTTCACAGCCAAATATTCGAGTACATAAGAGAACTATCGTTCAAAGGGCTAGTCCAGACCAGTCTCTCGGGAAGAGGCATGAGAGGGAGAACAACACTAATACGCATATCCCCGGACATCCCTGTCAACCCGCTTAAAATGCTCTTGGAGAAAGAGCTAAACATGGCATAGAACAATGGGCATAGAAAACGTCTTGTCCAGCAAGGGTAGGATACGTGTTCTAAAAACACTGTTCAAGTACGGAGCGGTCAATATAAACACGCTCATAAGGGAAACCGGCCTCACCCACCGCCTCGTCTCGAAGTACATAGAAGAACTCAGGAATGAGGGACTAGTAACGGAGCGGAGATTCGGCAGGTTCAGAATAATAGAGCTAGACTACAGCAACCCGAAGGTTTCCATCCTTAAAATGCTCCTAGAACAACCCTAAACCATTGGAGGGTGCCCATGCAATGGGTAAGATAGAAGGTATGGTTGACATAACCAGTAAACCAGAAGTATACAGGGAGGCAGTAGCCTCGGGTGTAATAAGGCTCAAGCCGTCAACAATAGAGAAAATAGTCAAGGGAGAGATAGAGAAGGGTGATGTCTTCACAACCGCAAGAGTGGCCGGAATGCTCGCTGTCAAGAATACACCTCAAATAATACCTCACTGCCACCCCATACCCTATACAGGTATAAAGGTATTGTTCACCGTGTTGGGAAGTGATAGGATAAAGGTTACAGTCAAGGTGAAGACGACTTGGAAGACGGGAGTCGAAATGGACGCGCTGACAGGTGTAATGGCGGCTCTCCTAACCATATGGGACATGGTGAAGAAGTACGAGAAGGATGAGAGAGGCAATTATCCCGAGACATTCATAGAGAGAGT
>JALUZI010000199.1 GCA_027012045.1 Desulfurococcales archaeon | reverse complement strand
GAGGGACGCGGTCGTCATAACAGTCTACTCGGGGGTAGACTATGAGAGTAGGGCCGCAGAGAGGGCGTGCAGAGAGGCCCAGTCCATCCTTGTGAGAGAATACGGGCTACCCGTTGAGGTAATCAACGTGCCAGTGCCTGTGCCCAGCGAGGACGCCCCTAGCCACGGGGTCCCCCTGGTCCTAGTCGATGGAAAGCCCATTGCCAAGGGTAGGGCCCCGCTGATCTCCGATATCGTGGAAGCCGTGTTCGAGGTTATCGGTGAAGAGTATGGTATACAGGGGCCTCATCTCCCAGAGGTGGCTGTCGGGATCTAGGCTATCAGGGCGGCTAGTACCGCCTTCTGTATGTGGAGCCTGTTCTCGGCCTGGTCCCATACTATGCTCCACGGCCCGTCTATTACCTCGTCTGTCACCTCCTCGCCTCTATGGGCTGGGAGGCAGTGCATGAAGAGGGCCTTCCCCCCGGCGGCCTCCATGAGCCTCCTGTTTACCTGGTAGGGTCTTAGTAGCCTGGTTTTCTCCTCCCTCATGCTCTCCTGGCCCATGCTGACCCATACGTCGGTGTATACTACGTCGGCGCCGCTCACGGCGGTGTAGGGGTCCTCGGTTATCCTTATCTCGCTCCCAGACTCCGCCGCCGCGTCCAGGGCCGCCTTCAAGATGTCCTCCCGGGGCCTCAGCTCCTTAGGGGTAGCCACAACTATGTCTACTCCTAGCTTCGCACCGGCTATTAGGAGGCTGTGGAGCACGTTATCGCTACCGTCTCCCACGAAGGCCAGCTTAACCCCCTTCAAGCGGCCCTTGACCTCCAGTATGGTCATGTAGTCGCCTAGGGCCTGGACCGGGTGGCTCAGGTCGCTTAACCCGTTGATCACGGGGACCCTCGAGTACCTAGCGAGCTCCTCCACCTTCTCGTGCTCGTAGACCCTCGCCACTATGCCGTCTACGTACCTCGAGAGCACCCTGGCAGTATCAGCAATAGTCTCCCCCCTCCCCAGCTGGAGCTCCCTCCAGCCAAGGTACATCGCCTTAGCCCCAAGCTGCCACGCCGCCACCTCGAAGCTAACCCTCGTCCTAGTGCTAGGCTTCTCAAAGATCATCGCTATGCTACGGCCTTTTAGGACGGGTATAACCCTCTCCCCGGCGTAGTAGCGCCTCTTGAACTCGAGGCCCATCTCTATGAGGGCCCTTATCTCGTCTGGAGAGTAGTCCCTGAGGCAGGTGAGGCTTCTACCCTTCAGGTCGTAGAGGGTCAAGACTATGCACCACTACTCGATAGTGGCCGGGGCAGGGTTATAGGCGCTAGCCGGGAGGGCATGAGTATGGGGCTTAGAGGTGGCGTTCAACGCTAGGAGGGCGGCGAAGAACAGGGCTGTGAAGAGGGCCCTACTCGGCCAGATGCGAGACGCCAATGTCGACATCGACGAGGTCCTTGAATGGCTCTGGGACGACTTCGGTAAGAAGCCGGCGAGGAACTGGAGGAGCATTGAGAGAGCCATACTCGGGGATAACGAGATAACCCCCCAAGACCTCGCAGTATTCATGATAGACCAGGGCCTCCTC